>DTUH01000161.1 GCA_012964265.1 Candidatus Lambdaproteobacteria bacterium | reverse complement strand
AATTTCCTGTGATTGATGAAAAATTATTGTTTTCCCTTGGGGTTACAGATTTTTATATGCCCTTCAGGTCATATGACCGGGGCATTGATTCAGGAAAAGAAGATTATTATCAGACTTTAGAAAAGTACAACAGTAATTTTGTTACTTTTCAATCCCAATTTTACAATCAGCGTCTGGAATTCCTTCTCACCTATTCCACAGGAGGAACAAAATTAGAAAAAATTTTTGATGTTGACGGTAATGATTTTTCAAATATCCAATCCCCCCAACGAAATTGGGTTGACCATGTAATCGGAACTCAGATAGATCTAACCGATAATCATTTAGACCCCAGCGAGGGGCTTCGTATTGGTTTATTGCATAGTAATACAAATTATGGTCTTAACGAATTGAGTGACTATGCTGTTGATGATCTTAATATAACGGCCTATTTCCCCTTTTTTAAGACTCACTCTCTTTTGTTTAACGCATTTCAATCTCGTTCCAACATCACTGAAAAAGGTTTAGTGGATGAAGACGCAGTAAGAAATAAATTTGGACTGGGTTGTGATTTAGAAAAAGAGGCGGTCGCTTGCCGGAATACTGAAACAAGACGAATCAACTACTGGCTTAAAAGGAACCGATCATCAAAAGCGACTGCTTTGGGAGGACTTAACCGGATGCGTGCTTATAGTCAGGGGCGATTTTACGCAGCAAACAGTTCAAATTATGTTTTGGAATATCGTCTAAACTATTCAGAAAAACGAACTCCAATGAACTGGATTTTTCTAGGTGGATTACGAACAGTTCTCCAGACATCGTTCTTCTATGAAACCGGCAGTGTGGCCGACGATATCTCTCGATTGCATCAAAAAATGAAATCCTCTTTTGGTGTTGGATTCCGTGCAATTATATCGGGATTGATTTACCGTTTCGACCTTGCCAAAGGCGAAGATGGTATTGCACCGACACTTTTTATCAATTATCCCTTGTCATTGGGCTCTCTTGGAACTTAGAAAAGGTCGAAGTTTCAATCATTCTGAGGCATACCTGGAAAGGATGGTGGCCGATTTTTTATGCTCGTGTCACTCTTTTTCATTCAATAATTACTGCATTCCAAGGTATGGTTTTGCCGGTTGAAAATGCATTACCAGCCGATGAAAAACCACTGTATAGTAGAAACGTTGTTAAGTCTATGAGTTTATTGCAAGGACTTGACTTTTAGTTTATTTCTCATGCTTCTGAGTATCAATCCAATAAATCCGCAGCCTCGACTCATTCAACGGGTTGTGGATGTTCTTCAAAATGATGGAATTATCATTTATCCGACCGATACAGTCTATGGCTTGGGCTGTAGTATCTTCAGTAAGAAGGCAATGAAGCGCCTGTATCAAATTAAAAAGATGAATCAGAAAAAACCTTTGACATTCATCTGCGCTAATCAAACCGAAGTCCAGGAATACACTCAGGGAATTCCAACACATGTTTTTAAGCTGCTTCGTCGGAAACTGCCAGGACCATATACTTTTGTCTTTAAGGCCTCAAAGATTGTACCAAAAATGATGCTTACCCCACGAAGCACCGTCGGACTGCGCTGGCCGGATCATCCGATTGCCAACGAAATCGTGACTACCTTTGGACACCCCATTTTAAGCTGCAGTCTGAGAATTTCAGCAGACGAATTGTACGAAGATCCTCACGAATTACATGAAAAATATAAAAAACAGGTAGATCTAGTTGTGGATGGAGGAATTATTTTTGCGGAAAATTCGACCATCATTGATTTCAGTCATGGAGAAGCAGAAATCAGCAGAATGGGTAAAGGAAGTGTGGACTGGCTGGACGAAATATAAGTGAAAAAGGAAGGACAAGTCTGTCCGTCAAAACATTTTTTCTACTCGAAAATTTCAGGATTGCAGGGTGGAACGCAAAGATTTGTGACCTGTGTGTCGGAAACTGTTTTTTCATCTTCACCTTTCAGGGCCATTGTTAATTTGATGGCACGGGGCAGACAAAAATTTTCTGCTGCCATTGGATCATTACATTCATTTTCATCAGAATTCCATTCCTTTGTCCATTTTTCCTGGTATCCACCACCCGCGAGAGCGGTCTCGCTTTCCAATAATTCTAACTCAAACTTCGTGACCGCCTCAGACAAAACATAACTTTTTCCGCCCTCACGTAAATTTCGGTCGAGATAAAAATCTTCACGCCGGATAAACTCCCAAGTTTTTGTGTCCGGATTTTCCTCCAATGTATAAGCCACTTCATGCAGTTCCGGGTCACGTTCTTTCTCTTCCGGATAGAAGCGGGATTTGTTTGCAGTATGAAAATAGATGCTGCTCACTTCTTCAAGTTCTCCTGTTTCAGTATTTTCCGGTCCCAGTTTAATTTCTGCAATCAAACCGGTTTCCCGCTGAGGAGTTTGTCCGGACTCTGCAAAGCGTTTTAAATATTGAACATTTTGCAAATCATCAAGCACCATTTTCATAAGTAGCCTTAATTCCTGGCGCGTTTCCAGGGTGGATTTTACTTGCAGGGTTGAATTTGAAATTTGGAAAAACGCACCGTAAAGCAGGGACAACACTAGACCAAGCAAAGCGATAGAAATTAATAATTCCAGCAGGGTGAAACCTTTCATTATTTTCCTGACTTTAATTGGGATTGACGTAAATATCCGTATCATAGGTATATTCGTGTTTACCCTCGTTCCAGAGCAATTTATAGTTGACTTGGCGTACCCTTATTCCGGGCAAAGGTGTGGTGTCCCGGACATCTTTTTTCCATCGGAAACCATTCATCGGATGGTCAATTTCAAACTCTCCCTGACTGAGTGAAACAGGAGGTGAGGTTGTTGCGCGCTCGGATTTTAATAATTCATTCTGTGCGTGAGACATTGCTTTCCACAAGTTTGTTGTGGAAGATAGTACAAAAATTGAAGTTGAAAATGACTGGTAAAGTGCCATCAAAGTTAGCACTAATATCGAAAGAGAAACAAGTACCTCCAGTAAGGTGAATCCTTTATGGGTGAGTTTTGAGTTACTGTGACGGTGCCTATGTACCTGGATATTCAGGAACTGAATTTTGTTCATGGTTCACGCAGTTCTAACTTCCCCATGATGCCTTTACTTTCAATTTGCCAGGACATTGAAGAATCGGGCAGAGAAAATAGCAGAAAAAATGGTGTTACAAATCCGGAACTGTTGATATGAACTTTCAGCAAATCAGCAGCAGCTCCAGAGGAATTGTAATTAGTTTCTGCCAGCTTGGCTTCACGTAATCTGAGATTCTCAGGGAAAAAATGTGGTTTCAAAATTTTTGGATTTTGTAAAAATTCTGTAGAACAATTGCCTGAATCTTCCTCTTCTGTGGTCATCATTTGCTGCGTCTTCAAATCAAAGAGCAGGCAGTAAGATGTGCTTTTGAGGACAGCATCGTTGCGGAGAATTTTCAGGACACTTTTTAGATGCTTATATTCGGATTCATGCGGTTTGGAAAACAGGGCAAAAAATTGAGGTACGGCCATTCCCATCAGCAGGACTACCAATGTCAAAACCACCAGAATTTCCAGAAAGGTGAAGCCCCTTAAGAGTCTTGGGTCTTGAGCTTTGGAGGCCATTCAAAGATCGATGGAATTGATGTCAGCATCCAGATCTGTTCCGCCATCAGTACCGTCCGCGCCAAGTGAGATAATTTCAAAATTTTTACCGTTCACACTGACATAACGGTATGGGTTGCCCCAGCCGTCTTCGGGCAAATTATTTCCTCTTAAATAAGGGCCGTTCCAGTTTTTTGGAATCACTCCTACTTCCGGTTTCCCGAGCAGGGCTTTTAGTCCCTGTTCCGAGGATGGATAGCGGGAATTGTGAAGGCGATAAAGATCCAGCGCAGTTTCCAAACCTTTAATTTGGGTTTTTGTGGAATCTGCTTTTGCCTTTTCCGCAGAATCAAAAAGATACACGCCGACAATACTGGAAAGCAGTCCAAGAATAATTATCACAACCATAACTTCAATAAAACTGAATCCGCGACGGCGTTTCTTTCTTCTATTCAGAGTATCTTTTGCTGTAATTTGCTTTTGTTTTTTTTTTCATCTGAGTCCGAATCTGAGTGTGTTAAAAGAAGTTCGCTTGATCTTATCCTCAATGGTGCTAGTTTAGTAACCATTAAAGCCGGATACGTGGCCGCTGGTTTTCGAAATCGTTCGCGATTCCGGAAGGCTGGAGGAAAGTCCGGGCAACATAGGGCAAGGGTGCTGGCTAACAGCCAGACGGCGCGAGCCGATGGAAAGTGCAGCAGAAAAAATACCGCCGATGGTTTCTCCGGAAACACAGGCAAGGGTGAAAAGGCAGGGTAAGAGCCTACCGCAGTTTTGGTGACAAGACTGGCAGTGTAAACCCCACCCGTTGCAAGTCCAAATAGGACCGCTATCAGGCTGCCCGCCTGGCGGTCGGGTAGGACGCTAGAGGCGGTCGGTAACGGCTGTCCCAGATGAATGGTCGCGGCTCACTGATGTGAGAACAGAACCCGGCTTATTTCCGGCTTTGATTTTATCCAAAATGTTGAAAACTTTCAATTCAACAGCCCATATAACTGTTTTCAATTTTAACATACCTTCATAAAACATTTCAACCATTTTTAGCTTCAAGGTAGTTTTTGTATAGGCAAATATAATCTTCATAAATTTTCTCTACAGACAAATTCATTGCCTCAACATAACAAATTAAATAACCCTTTAAATAGATTTCAGATGGAAATTTGTGAAAAATTTCGTCTTCTATAGCTTCAAGATAAGTGCTGCGGATACAGGTAATTTTTGCGAGTTCATCAAGGGTAATTGATTTTAATTCTCTTATTTGTTTCAATACTGCACCGTTGAAAGTAACTTTACCTCCATGTGCCCTAAGCTTGGAGTAATATTCTTCAAGACTGTCTTCAGACAACTCATTTTTTACTGCCAGGTTGAGGTAAAAGTCCTGTCTTTCTTCTTGTGTTTGTCCAACAACTTCCTTGGGAGCGCTTTTTGTTATTTCAAGCTTTTCCTCATGTTGTTTTTTAACAGGTTTAATTCGAAGGAGAGCAGCCTCGGTTTTTTCCCTTTCAGGATCACCGGGATGCGGTGCTATAGTTGTTGAAGCACTGTCCAACTGGTTAGCAGGCTGTTTTGAGGCAATTTCAAGCTGCTTAATTTCATCATCATATTTTGCTCTGGCAATCGGATTTGCCAGGGCCACAAAAGCCTGACTGTACTGAAGTAATTTTTCTTCAGTTTCTACTTCGGGGAGAAGAGAATATGCGGCAATAGCCTCTAAGTGAGCTTCTTCTAGTTTTTCTTCGAATGCATTTCGAATTTCAATTAATGTAGCCGTACTCGGAACAGAAAGAATCTGGTAATAATTTTCCTCTTCCTGCATAAGAGAGTTTTCGAGACCAGTCATAGTGCCAGCTGAGACAAAAGATTGTTTTTAGCAGCCCCATCAGTCTCTTCCAGTAAGATATCAGCACAGATTTTTTTTAGCTGCTGTATTGGTACACCGTCAGGGTGTGCCACTGCTAACGGTTTACGGTCTAAAACAGATTTCCATACCGACTCATCCTCTGCTATATAACCCATGAATTTTATATTCAGATTGAAATATTTTGAACAGGCTGCTTTCATAGCCGGGCCAACCAGTTGACCTCTTTCTGTACGTACCTGGTTCAGGATCATTTTTGGTTTGAACAATTGCAGTTGTTCCTCAATAAAAACTGTTGCACTACCGCCTAATTTGTTCAAATAATCAATGAGTTCTTTGGGGGTGTTCACATTATAAGAATTGTCCTTATGCAGGATTGGAGTTACTACAGATTTCAAACCGTAGTTTTTACTGTTATGAAAAATTTGACGAAAAAATGAATTTTTTATAAAACGGTAGGCGTTTTCAATCGAAGTAGGTTCCGGAATGACAACTATTATTTGAGAGTCAGCCAGCAGGAAAAAATCAACTGTATTGTAGGAAGATCCTGCGCCTAAATCGATTACAATATAATCAGCATCCAGACCCCTCAGGGCAGAAAGGAAACGACGTTTTTGAGTGTGTTTCAAATTGGCAATTTCAACACCGTCTTTGGCACCGCTGATGAGACTCAAGCCTGGGATTTTGGTCGGAATTAATAATTTTTCAATGTTAAGGATTTCTCTTTCAATGAAGTCCGAAAGACCTTTTGTGGGACTGTTCACTCCAAGCCAAGTGTGGAGGTTTGCACCACCCAAATCTAAATCGGCAAGTATTACGTTATAACCTTTTTGAGCCAGCAGAATCCCCAGGTTTCCCGCAACAAAACTTTTGCCGACACCACCTTTCCCGCCGCCAATAGCCCAAATATTTTTTTGTTCCATAACCAGTTAAAGTCGTACGAAATGAGATATTTTAAACCATGTCCACAATGAAATAATTGCAAGTTGTTGGCCAATCCTGATTTGTAGAATATTAACTACTCAGCATAATACCTCTGATTATAATGACTTAACCCGTTGAGCTGAGTAGATATTTTATAGAGATAGCTGCAAATTACCTTTCTGAATTAAAGGTTTTTGCAGGGGAGCCGATATTCAAAACAGATGGGTTTCCTGGTTCCTGTCAGGAATGAAATAAATACTCTTGAAACTGGAACTGCTATTTCAAAGACAAACAGCAATTATTCAAATGATAAAACGTTATTTTCTGTTTCAGGTTGCAATAATAATTTCCCTGACAGCTTGTTCAGGCACTTCTTCAGAATTTCCCCGACAATCATTCCGCAGCAGACTGAGTAAGGGAGACAGTCATATGGGATGGAGCCTAAATTATTTTGACAGTTGGCAGAAAGGTCTGCAGCCACGCTATTTGATACTTGCTGAACGGCACACAATTGCGGCCATTAAATTATTCAGGCACCTCGAATCTGATACATCCCCACGCATCAGCGAGTTTTATGTGGTACGTGAACGCCGTACTCGTAGTTGCAGATTGCTGGCAGAACTGCAATTTTCGGCCAGCAATTATGGTCACAAACTCAGTTCCGGTACTCCTGACGGTTGTATTTATTTTTAACAGAAGAGATTATTTTCTGTCCAGCCACAGAATCTGTTTCTTTATACACCCTGTTCTTCCCTTGCTATTTTATCTAAACTTGCTTTTATGAGTTTGCTTTCTGCCTGATAGCGTTCTGAAGCTTTTTGGTCACCAGTGTTGGCATAATAGTAACTAATCAAATCAAGCAGGTGCAGCTCACCTTCAAGGTCATCCAGCTGTTGCTTGATTGCAAGATGTTCTTTGTAGGTTGCAACTAAATCTTCATCATTTTTCATTGATGAATAAGCTTGTTCAATTCGGTCGTAGAGTGGATCCATAGCAGAAATATTTACACGCTGACGATTGTAGTTCAGTAAATCTTTTAGCAACGGTAATGCTTCTTCGTAGGATTCTTTTTCTTCCAATAATTTTACAATTCCATCCATGACATTTGCATAATTAGTCTGCTCCGGAACATCTTTAAGAATTGGTTCAGGCTTTTTTTCTAGATCTTTTTTTGTTTCTGAAGTTTGAGAATCCACAGAATTTTTCAAATTGGAATCAAGTGGAATTTCAAGTTTTTCTGCTAATTGCTGCACGTCCTGGCTTGGGGTTTGACCAAGCTCATAGAGCAGGCCCAGGTAGCTCTCAAGACTGGCTTTGGCTTCTTCTATTCTGCCTGTTTCACAGGCAGTTGTTGCTAATTTTAATAATGCCTCAGCTTCAGAAATTTTTTCATCCTGAGGTGTTGTTTTTTGTAATGAAGTTCCTAAATTTATCTCATCTTCCAGATTGTAAGATTCCATTGGAGAATAAAATGGATCTTCATCACGGAACAATTCATTTTCAGGTTCAAAAAATGATTCTCCTCCAGGAAGCGGAATCAGCTCGTCCGCAAAAATATCTTCATCGAAGTCGGATGGTTGCTCCATTGTAGAACTTTCTGTTTGCTGCCTTAATGCCTGATGTTTTCGTGAAAGTATTTCAAGAGCCTCTTCACCTGCTCCAAGCTTCCTCTCGTTCCCAGTTTTTTCGAGTTTTGAACTTTCTTTCATTTCGCTGACAACTTCCTCTTTTACCTCGACTGTGTTTTCATTTTTATTTTCAACCTCTTCTTCAAACTTTTCTTCCTGCAGCTGTTTTACATTTTCACTCAAAGTAACTTTCACATTTTCCGCCTCATCAAGTTCTTCGGAAAAATTATCAGGACCATTGATTAACCCCGTTTTTTCATAAGCCTCCTTCACAACATCCAGGTTAGCGGTGTTTCCCGGTGAAAGTGATGTAACTGGAGAAGGATCTGTAACTGGGTTTAAATTTAAATTTTTTCTGAATTGCTCAAAGATGTTACTGTCTACATTTGGGATTATATTTTCTGAATCAGAAGTTCTTTGATTTACAGGCATCTTTTCTTTTTTCCCGGCTGTTCCTGAATTACGAAATGGTTCTGAAGACAGAACCAACTCCGGATATACCACAACAGTTGTTATTTTTGTTAACACAATCCAGATACACAACACAGTACTAATCAAAACCAGAGAACTCATCCCGATTTCCAAAGAGATTTGAAACATCGAGATCTCAAAAATCAACAGAACTATGCCAATAATTATAATTTTCAGGATTTTCATGATTATATATTTTAAATTATTCCAAAAAGTCAGCTTCTTAAAAAGTTCTTCTTCACTTGCTTTTCAGCTTTAGTTAAAACCAAGTGAACGCAAATGATTTGCATTGTTTGACCATTGTTTTAGCACTTTTACATGCAGTGCTAAATATACCTTGTTGCCGAGTAAGATTTCGATTTTTTTGCGTGCGGCAGTTCCTATATTTTTCAGCATCACACCTTTTTTTCCAATGATGATCCCCTTTTGTGAATCACGTTCCACACAAATTGTGCAGGCAATTTTAATACATTTCGGGTCATCTTCAAATTGCTCGACTACGACTGCGACTGAATAAGGAACCTCCTGCTGCAAGCGCATGAAAAGTTCCTCCCTCACAAATTCACCGGCCAGGAAACGTTCTGAAACATCAGTAACCTGGTGAGATTCAAAGTAAAAAGGATGTGCGGGCAGATAATTTTTAAGGATTTTAACCAAATGCTCTACATTAGTTGACTTCAAGGCTGAGACAGGAACTATCTCCGCGAATTCGGCTAACTTGTCCAATTTTGCAATACTGACTAGTGCTTGCTCCTGTGGTATTGTATCAATTTTATTTAAAACTAGTACCGTACGTTTTTCTTTTCCGGATAATAGTTTTAGAATTTCCTGATCTTCCGGATGTAAAACAGAGGGACCATCTTTAGTAGAAAAAGCTTCTGCTAAAGGTTCAACAATCCATATGTTCAAATCAGTGTCCCGTAAAGTTTGAGTAGCGTATGCTACTATTTTGCGGTTTAGCAGTTTTTCCGAGCGGTGAATCCCGGGAGTGTCAATGAAAACGATCTGGGTGTTTTGATCTGTCCGGATACCAAGAATACGGTTTCTGGTCGTTTGAGCCTTGTGTGCTGTGATCGAAACTTTCTGCCCAACCAATTGGTTCAACAAAGTTGATTTTCCAACATTTGGACGACCTATCAACCCGATAAATCCGCAGAATTGTTCTGTCTCTTTTCTGCCATCTCTATATTCCGGTCTGCCTATGGTTTTTTTCATGTGCTTATTTTAAACTTTTTGGGAGGTCCGGAAGTCAAAACAAGTGTAATGTCTTGAAGTGGTTTTTCAATATTTGCAGACACCAAACTTAATAATAAAGATTCCTTCAAACCAAAAAACGGAATGCTCAGTTGTGCAGTTCTTAGTTTGATGCCAATTTTCAGAAAGACCGCAAGAGCGATGTTAAAAATTTCTGTCTGTTGTGATCGAAGTTTCCAACGCTTTTGCTGTTCTAAGGGAGATTGCTTTTGGAAAATTTGTTCAATACGCTCAAATTCAGTCCAGTCCAGACTAATCCAGTTTGCAGTCTGATTTTTGCCTCTTTTATCAGACTGATATTTTTTAGATACTTGTGTAAACAAACGAGCAAATGTTTTTGCGTTTCCGCCAGTTAGAATCAAGTGGGAACGGTCTTCAGGATTAACTGAGAAAACTTGCGACAGCTGCGACAACCCCTCCGGAATAATTGATTCCAGCTGTTGAATGGCATTTTTTATTTTCCTCAGACGGAGTGTTCCAATATCAAAACTTTGAAGAAATTTTGTCTTGTTACTGGTCCGATTTGTTTCAGGTTCCAGCAAAGAAATCTCTAAACTTCCTCCGCCCAAGTCTGCCAAAAAAGTTTGTCTTAACGGGAATTTCATAAGTACAGATTGCGGCAAAAAAGATTGCACTCCATCAAGTAAACATCGGGATTCTTCTATTCCGGAAAGAATTTTAACAGGAAATTCGACCAATGTTTTGAGACGGTCCACCACTTCAACACTATTATTTGCATCTCTCATGGCACTGGTGCCTGAAAGAGACACTTTGATTTGTGGAAATTTCTTTATTTCCAAAAGCAAACCATGGATTGTATGCAACAGTTGTTGAAATATATTTTCAGATATTTCGCCGCACTCAAAAACAGTATCTCCTAAACGCAAATGGGAGCTCCAGCGCTCAATTACTCTTAACTCACAGGAGTCCTCTAATTCAGCCACAATCATGCGTACCGCGTTACTGCCAATTTCTATGGCCGCAAAGTTCATAGGAATATGCTCTTGTAAATATTGCAAAAAATTGTGATTATCAAAGACAATTTCGTATTTTTGCTCCTACTTCTTGCATTTCTCCTTCAGCATATTGGATATGTTTCCTAAAAGGTCCGGGGCTTCCCTCTGCACGCGGTAGTACATGGAAGTGGATATGCTCGACCTCCTGTCCGGCGTTTACTCCGTTATTCAGGATAAGATTATAGTCAATTCCATTGAAAGCTGTGCTGACAGCTTTTGCCACTTGTTGCAAAGTACGCATCAAAGAGATGGCCTGATTTTCAGGTAAATCTTCTAAGCGCATAACTTCAAGTTTTGGGATGACCAGAGTATGTCCTGCCGCACTTGGCATGATGTCTAAAAACGCAATTTCTGTTTCAGTTTCAATAATTTTTTCACAAGGAATTTCACCTTGAATTATTTTGGTGAAGA
>DTUH01000160.1 GCA_012964265.1 Candidatus Lambdaproteobacteria bacterium | reverse complement strand
CTTTAAAACGAGAACTGAAAAAAGAAGGGCTTAGTGATGCAGTTACTGAAAGTCTCGTTTGCCCACTTGGTTTTTCTCTCGGAGGAAATCATCCACAGGAAATCGCCATCAGTATCACTGCTCAATTGCTTTATGAACGTGACAAACTATTTAATAAAATTCATCCCCGTAACTCTGTACCTGAACAAGCATGAAGCAACTAAACCTAAGTCTTCCCAACTGGATTGATTCTTTTTTAGAGAGGCAGCCAAAAATAATTCCTGAGCCGGAAAATCAAATGAGTTTTGTACTCGCCTTGACTGAACGCAATATCCGTGAAAAATCCGGCGGACCATTTGGTGCCGCTGTTTTTGAAATTGATTCCGGAAGACTGGTTTCAGTCGGAGTGAACGTTGTAGTCCGGCAAAACTGTTCTGCCGCACATGCAGAAATGATGGCACTGATGCTGGCACAAAAAAAGCTGGCACACTTTGATTTGGGCGCTGCTCACTTTCCGGCGCATCGCCTGGTAACGAGCGGAAAAATGTGCGCGATGTGTATGGGAAATGTTTGCTGGTCCGGAGTCAAAGAGGTTTTTTCTTCCGCAGAACCGGAAGACGTGGAAAGCATTGCCGGTTTTGATGAAGGTCCGACACCACCTGATTATAACAACCAGCTTGAGAGCAGGGGGATCAGGATTGTAACTGAACTGTTGCGCAGTGAAGGCCGGGCTGTCTTACAGCTTTATGTTGATCTGTGCGGAACGGTTTACAACCCGACACGTAAAGTGTGAATCATATTTTACTCAACTCCTTCACAATTTGTATGAACGCGTGAATCATGCGGGAGTGCTGCCGTTCCCTTAAACAAACCACATGAGCCGTGGTGTGGACATCCGCATTTACCAAAAACAATTTGCACAAGTCAGGATGCTCAAGAAATTCCTGCTCGGAAACAACTCCTATTCCCAGTCCCCTGGCCACCGCCAACCACACAGCTTCACGGCTGCCGATTTCCATCACCGGACTTATCTTGACGTCTGCTTGAGCCAAAGCCTTTTCAAAAGCACGGCGTGTCGTGGAGCCGGGTTCACGCAAAATAACCGGTTGAGCTTCCAATTCCTCTATCCTGAGTTCGTCGCGTTCCGCCCACGGATGCCCTGAATGTACAAAAACAACCAGCGGTTCATGACAAAACGGAATTGCTAGGAGACGAGGATCTTCTTCTGTTTGCGAAAGAACGGCAACATCAACCTCAAAACTGAGTAGACTTTCAAGTATTTCCTGGGAATTGCGGACGGTGACCGTGATTTTCAAATCAGGATATCGCTCATGAAAAACCGCCAGCATTTCCGTAACATGGAAAGGCCCTACCGCTCCTATCCGCAGATGTCCGGACTTAAAACCTCCTGCGCTCTGCAGTATTTCCTGAGCTTCTTTTTCCAGAATTTCCATGCGCTGCGTGACAGCATAAAGCTCCCTTCCTGTTGCTGTCAACTCAACACGCCGACCGCGTCGATAAAATAATTCTACCCCGTAAAAATCCTCCAAAGCCCTCACTTGGCCGGTGATGGTAGGCTGTCCCACATGCAGCACTTTTGATGCTGCAGTGAATCCTCCTGTACTGGCAACTGCGTGAAAGGAACGGATTTGAGTATAACTGACCTGCAAAAACAGTGAACCCTGCGGTCCTGTGAATGCGCTTTCAAGGCTAGATATTTTTTCCATTTTCTGCAGACAGAGTCTTTTTAAGGACGCTCTCCTCTGGATAGACGTACGTTGATGTCATCAACAACCTCAACCAATTGGTCAAAAGTATCAATCACATAATGGGCACCTGCTTTTTGCAGGATATCCCTCGTTTTATTCAGCCTTCGCTGGATTTCTTCTTCAGGAAGCGAACCGGCCTCTTCAAGTGTATCCATGTCCATGTAGTTGCTGTAACGGGCGATGCCCACCCCCCAACAGCCCGCTTCGAGTGCTTCGCCGACACCTGAAACGGTATCATCGACCTTGACCACCGACTGAATGGGGTGAACATTCATCAGATCGAGGTTACGGTAAACCATAAACGGTTTTGGTCTGGCGCCATTAATCACTTCGTCTCCTGCCACGGATGCATCCGGAGTGTATCCCTGTTTTTTTCGAATCCTCTTCAAGGATGTCAACCATGCTCCTGACAAAACCTGTAGAACTCCCAATCTTGATGCCTTGTTTTTGAAATTTTTGGGTTACTTCCGCAACGTGTGGAAGAAGGGTAGTATACTTCCTGAGACAGTTGAGCTGCATCGGAACAAAATCCTCAAACATATCATCCACATCACCTTGCTCAGGATATTTTCCATGAACACCTTTCCAGCGCTCACGGATT
>DTUH01000159.1 GCA_012964265.1 Candidatus Lambdaproteobacteria bacterium | reverse complement strand
TTGTTAGAGTAGAAAACTCTTGTGATTACAGACTATTACAGAAGAATAGTCGTGAAGTCGTGGTCGGAGCGACCGCACGCCCCCCAGGCGTGTGCGCTACCAGGCTGCGCTACGCTCCGATTACTCATCTATGAGATGTTTTTTTGTGTAAGTGTCAAGTTCTTTAAGAATCAACCGCAGCCGTATCTCGTTGTTACTTTGTTTTGAATCTCAGCCAAACACATAACTACCGGTACCGACGGCAATCAGAATTCCTTCATCGTTGTGTAACTCCATACGGGTTACTGACAATTTGTTACCTGTGCGCAAGGTGTTGCCGGTTGCTATAAAATGCTTTCCAAATCCGGGACGTAAATAATCTACACGTAGATCGATGGTACCGATTTTGGCAAATTTCTCGGCAATTTCTTCAAAGGATCTCCCTTCCATTTTTTTCATTATTCCAGTCCAGGCAACCATTCCGCCGGTTACATCAAGCACCGAGGAAATCACACCGCCATGCAGGTTTCCGCGCATGAAATTACCTATGAGTTCCGGACGCATTTTAAAACGGATTCCGATACTGTCCAAATCCAGCTTCTCTACTTTCATGCCTATTAATTTGTTAAACGGAATACGTTCTTCGGTGATTTCCTGTATTAATTTTAAGAGTTTCTGGGTGGGCATGGAAGTTTTCAGCAATCAGTTAACATTTTACCCTTTGACTCCGCTCAGAGAACTGTTCCGGAACCTTAGCGAAATCGAAGGCGGTTGAGTTTTGAGGATTGAGTGCGTACTGCATCGTCAAACATACATCTATGTAGCATATCATTTTTAAAAAACAAATGTGGTTATCAGACCGATTAGGCCACCAAAAACACCTCCCCAGACAACAAGCCAGCCGAGGTGCTCCTGAATCATGCGCTCAATAATTTCCTTAACCATTTGTGGAGTAAGTTCATTTAAACGTCGGCTGACGATTGCGTCCACTTTTTTTAAAATATCTTCACTCACAGAATAATCAGCCATTTGTTCCCGCATTGCCTCTTTAAACGGTTCGGTTTCCGAAATTTTCTGTACAGCGACCTGTAATTTTTCTGTAAAAGGTTCTCGAAGCGGTTCCAAGGCCTGTACACCTCCTACCATGGATAACATTGGACCAAAACTGGAGTTTTCTATCACTTTCAATAATGAGTCAAACGCAGGATTTAAATTAACACTTTTAAAAACCTTGTCAAAATTCGGAAGATGCATTGAATTTTTCGAATCCGCAAAAAATTTCTCCACATTTTCACGGCTAAAAAATTGGTGCATTATTAATTCGTGGATGCTGGTTTTGAAAGATTCAAAATGCAGAGGGATGACACCGGATCCATACAAACCGGGAACTCGCTCAAAAAGCATGTGGATGGCAAGCCAGTTTGTAATTGCTCCGGAAAGTGCAAAAAGGCCTGTGTTCAAGAGCGTTTCTCTCCAAGGTTCGGAAAACCAGAAACCGACTCCGACCAAAGCTGCTGCAACCAGATTGGTTCCGAAGCGTTTATCAAAGAATACTCCGGAAGGCCCGGAGTTAGCGACTAAAAGAGTCTGGCTCATACAATAATGTGAAGTTGAAAGTAATAATTTGTGGGATGTTATGCAGTTATAATACGCGAATCCGTCTAAAGAGTTTAACCGGATTCACAACTTGAGGCAAGCAAAGGTGTGTCTGAAATCATATTTATAAGTCGTTCGCTGGTTCGATCTGCTCTATCCGGGCTTAACCCGGGATGCAGATTCAATATCTCGGCACCAAAAACCATTTCATAATTCTTTTGGATAATCTCTGCGAAAACGGCATGGTTGACGGTGCATCCTGCGAGTAGAGCAAGTGCGTCCAAGTGCTGACCATGACCTTGTGCGCTTTCCTGACTGACTTGCGGGAAATTTTCTTTGAGAAAAAAGGCCATGCGTTTTTTCTGTGGTTTATAAAAATTATCTGAGGGATGTCCATGGTCACAACCTGAAGTTTCCGAGGAACGCGCTGCAGCCATTGTGCTGCCGGAAGGTATGAGAGTCGTACTGCTGAATATTCCCATCAGTCCGGGCGGAGCAGGTACCTTGGGGCATTTATGACGGGCATGGAGAGACGGCACACTTCCGGATACCAAAAGCAGAAACAAAAACAATATCCGGAATAGACCTCTCCTTTTCAATAAAATGTTTCGGAAAATGTCCTGAGCATGATTTTCAGATTCACACTCAACAAAATACATTAGGACCGGAACGATGTCCTGCTCGACCATAAACCGTTCCAATATGATGTTAAAGGATCTGGCTCAAAAAGAGCTTTGTCCTGTCGTGTTGTGGGTTATTAAAGAAATCCTTTGGGTTGTTTTTT
>DTUH01000158.1 GCA_012964265.1 Candidatus Lambdaproteobacteria bacterium | reverse complement strand
GCCAAATTAAAAGTAGCGCGCTGTCGTCATATCCTGCAACTGGGTTTTCTGCAGGGAATTGTTCAGGCTGAGGAGTATGTTGTCATTCCCTTTTATCTGGATAATAAGGAGTGCTCCGGAGATATTCATTTGGTTTTTCCCCAACGTCACCTTTTGAACTTTGTTAGTGCCTGAAGATTGAAGCTTGACCGTCCTGGAATGCTGACATATGGGTTTCATGGTTTTTATGAAACCGTCAGCAAAAACTAATAATGCCGCAACCAGTTTTAAGTCAACTCAATATCTACCCGCTAAAATCAGCGGCTGGAATAACTCTGGAAAGCGCCATGCTTGATCGGAGAGGATTGGTATATGACCGGCGTTGGATGGTTGTGGATGATTCTGGTAAATTTATGACACAAAGAACCATCCCGAGAATGGCTTTGATAAACACAGAACTTGTCGGTCAAACACTGACTTTGAATGCGCCGGGTATGTCCGAGTTATGCCTGTCTTTGTCTCCCACAGAAGGTGAGGCTCAAGAAGTTGAAATCTGGGGTGACCATTGTGAGGCATGGACTGCCGATCCGCAATCAGGATTGTGGATCAGTGGGTATTTGGGAAAGAGTTGTAAAATTGTTTTTATGCCGGATCACAGTAATCGTCCGGTGGATCCGGATTTCGCGGTAGGTGAATATCAAGCTGCGTTTTCAGATGCTTACCCTTTGCTACTGATTTCTGAAGCATCCTTAAATGACCTTAACAACAGGCTTCCGGAACCTGTGGCGATGAAGCGCTTTCGTCCAAATCTTGTTGTGAATAATACGAAGCCCTATGAGGAAGACAGTTGGAAAAAAATCATAATTGGCGAGTGTGAATTTCAAGTAGTAAAACCATGTTCACGTTGCATCCTCACTACAGTTGATCCGGAAACTGGAGAATTTTCCGGAAAAGAACCCCTGCGTACTTTGGCAACTTACCGAAAACAAAGTGGCAATGTAATGTTTGGCCAGAATCTGATAGCGACAATAAAGGGAAAGTTGGAAGTCGGAATGCCTGTAGAAATTATTTCTTAATGTGGAACAGTGGATAAAATTTTTCGGTAACAATTTTCAGTCACACTAAAATCGTAAATTTCTATTTGAAAATTGTATAAAAAAAATGATTTTTCAGCTTGATTGATACAGGAAGATTGAGCATCATAGCAGGTGATTGCCTGTTCGTGAAAGCTGTGTTAGCCTTACATTTATAAGGCAATTGTTAATAATATTACTTTTTTTAATCTAAACCGCAGGAGGCACCATGCGTTTCATAAAATTAATCACTTTAGTACTTTTTCTTTCAGCCTTTGCACTGCAGCCGGCTTTAGCAAAAAAAATCCCTGTGGGAATGCTGGTTGAAATCCAGGGAAAAATCGAATACAGCAAAAAAGGGAAACGTTGGAAAAAAGTACGCCGAAACAAATTTATCTATAAAAATTATTTGGTCAGGATTGGTGCAGATAGTACAATCAAGTTTCTGAATCAAAAGACGAACGAAACCACGCTGTTAACCGCAAATTCCAAAGTCAAGATTACTGCCGACGGTTTAGAGGTTCTAGAGGGAAGTCTTGGTGAAACAAGTTCCGGCGGCGGTTTGTTGTCGGGATTATCCAAGCAGTTTTCAAAGACACAGAAATACACGACTGTGCGGCGCGCTGTTAAAAAAGAAGGCATAAACCTCAAATTGGCTACAAACACAGTATCAGCGGATTTTTCGGAACTGGCGTGGGAATCTGCCGGTGCTGAATACGCTTACCGCTTACACTTGGGAACCAAGGACCGTAAAACCAAAACGTGGACAGATTCCGCTGTTTATGAGGTACCGTCAACAGGGAATGAGATTGTACGTGCCAGCATAAAGCCGATCAGCGAAAAACAAAAATATTTTGTTGAGGTTTTGGATGGAAGCGGAACGGTGGCTTTCACCACCAAACCCTCGAACCTGAAGGTACTCTCCGGAAAGAAACTGGCCAAGTTCGAGAAACAAAAAGGTCAGTTCCAAAGTATAGATGAAAGCGGATTCATGTATGCCGGTCTGCTTAAAGATAACGGACTGCTCGTTCCGGCTTTGGATGTGTACACGAATTTTTTCACGGAATTTTCGGATGATGAAGACATCAATGAACTTCGCCCGTTTTTGATCGAAGTTTATTCCCGTTTACGACTTGCACATCTCAAGACAGTTGAGTTAAAGAAGTACCAATCTGCCGAGTAATTCGACGCACTCAAAGCAACGCTTCCGGAACCAGCTCTTTGGCTTCCGGAAAGCGTTTTGTCCATTTTCCTACTTCTTCCGCAAATTTTTCTGCCTGTTCCGGAGCCGATGCTGCAAAACGTTGCGGATCATTCAGCACTGCCATAATTTCCTGCAAATCCAAAGGAACCCGTTCATCATCGGCAAGTCGCTGTGCTAAGTCATTTTCACTTTGTTCACCGTTACGCAGTGCTTCCGCGACCACGACCGCGTGTGCCTTGATTGCCTCGTGCACACTTTCACGCCCGCCGCCACTACGCACTGCTTCCATCAGCAAAGTGGTGGATGCCAAAAACGGCAGATACTGTTTTAATTCCTGTGCAATTGCGTTTTCATAAAAACCCATTTCCGAAAGCACGGTGAGAGCCGCTTCGAGTTGACCATCAGCTGCGAAAAAAGCTCCGGGAAGCGCCACACGCCGAACTACCGAACACGAAACATCTCCCTCATTCCATTGATCGCCGCTCAATCCGGAAAGCATTGTACCGTAACCGTTGAGGATTTGGTGAAAACCGTTGATACGTTCTGAGGTGCGTGCGTTCATTTTATGAGGCATTGCGGAAGAACCAACCTGGCCCTGCTGAAATCCTTCACTTGCCAAACCTTGTCCTGCCATCAAACGCAATGTCCGCGCAAAACTTGAAATTCCGGAACTGAGCGAAATCAACGCCTGTACCGTTTCCACATCCAGGCTGCGCGGATAAACCTGCCCCACCGCATTGAAAGACACACTGCAATCCAAATGCTTCAGTATTTGTTCACTAAGCTGCCGCACCTTTTTTTTGTCGCCGTTCAGCAAAACCAACTGATCAAGACGTGTTCCAACTGCGCCCTGCAAACCACGCAGCGGATAATGTTCGATCAGATGATCGAGTCGTTTTAACGCAAACAAAATTTCTTCGCCGAACATCGCCAGACGCTTGCCCAAAGTTGTCGGTTGTGCAGGAACATTGTGGGTGCGTGCAACCAGCATGATGTCTTTACTGCGTAAACTCCATTCCGCCAGTTGATGCAGGACAGCCACAGCTTTGCTTCTTACTAAACGCAGCGATCGTAAAATTTGCAATTGCTCAACATTATCCGTCAAATCCCTGCTCGTCATGCCTTTATGAATCTGTTCGTGACCCGCCAATTCACAAAATTCTTCGATGCGCGACTTTACATCATGACGTAATTTCCGCTCTCTTTTCGCAATGCTTTCAAGGTCAACTTGCTCCAGTACTTTCTCATAATCCGCAATCGCGGATTCCGGAATATCAACGCCTAAATTCCGTTGTGCCTTCATGACTGCAATCCAAAATTCACGTTCCAAAAGTACTTTTCCTTCCGGAGACCAAATAACAGAAATCTCAGCACCGGCGTAACGTAAAGCAAGAATATCGGGAATCATGGTTAGTAGCTGGTTGGAGGTTGGATTTTGCTAAGAATTTTCGCGGATGAAAACGGATACTTTTCCGGAAAAAACTGGAATATTGCTTTCAGCCGCTGATTTTCACGGATGAACACGGATATTATTCCTGAATAATCTGTGAAATTTTGTAGCTGAAAAACTGTTTGTTAAGATATTACGTACTCGCAAAAAATCAAAATGACACAATTTTTTCTTTTCGACCGCACGTCTTGTCATCTCGAAAGTAGAGAATAATCTTAACGATATTAGTGCAGTAGCTAATACAAGATTTTTAGCTTCGCTCGAAATGGCACGGTTTTAGGACTTTTTACAGGCTCATCAAGCATAAGATTACAAACCAACTTTATCGCGTACACGGTCGGTGACTTGTCTGGCAATTACGCGCGCCTTATCACGTCCGGATTCCAGGATACCGTTTAACTTTGTTTTGTCGTTCCGAATTTGCTGATATATTTCACGGGGTTCTTTCAGTTCAGCATTAAGCGCGTCAAAGCATATTTGCTTTGCTTCTCCATAACCCATTCCTCCAGCGCGGTAACGTTCTGCCAGAGCTTCCTGTTCTGCTTTTCCGGAAAAACATTGATAGAGAGCAAAAACGCTGCATGTCCCGGGATCTTTCGGCTCATCCACTGATTTAGAATCGGTGGTGATTTTCATGATTGCTTTACGAAATTGTTTTTCAGGAGCCAAAAGAGGGATCACGTTTCCATAAGACTTACTCATTTTACGTCCATCCAGTCCGGGAATAGTCGCAATCTCTTTTTCAATAATTGCATCCGGAATAACAAATACCTCTCCGTAAAGATGATTGAAGCGAATGGCAATGTCACGAGTAATTTCAAGATGCTGACGCTGATCTTGACCGACAGGGACAAAATTTGAGTCATAAATCAGAATGTCACATGCCATCAAAACAGGATAACTGAACAGCCCCATATTGACTTCCTGATCTTTTGCTACCGCATCCTTGTAAGCGTGAGCCCGCTCCATCAATCCTTTGGATGTAATACAGGAAAGAATCCAGGTCAGTTCGGTAACTTCCGGAATATCTGATTGTCGAAAAAAGGCATGGTTCTCAAAGTCCATACCAAGCGCCGCGAAAACGGCAGTGAGATCGTAAGTGTTTTCCCTGAGTTCTTCGGGATCACGCACAGAGGTCAGAGCATGATAATCGGCGATAAAGTAAAACGTTTCATGCGTTTCCTGTAATTGTATCGCCGGTTTTATCATACCCAGATAGTTTCCTAAATGGGGAGTTCCGGTAGGCTTTATGCCCGAAAGTGAACGGGGTTTGGCGCCCATAACTCAAACAGAAGCAGAAACCGGAGCTTCGTTTGGAACAACGCTGATGTATTTGCGTTTATGTTTTCCACTACCTTTTTGAATGAATTTCACGTGTCCTGCGACCTTGGAAAACAAAGTGAAATCTCTTCCGGTACCAACATTTGTGCCAGCGTGAAAAGTAGAACCCACTTGACGTACAAGAATATTTCCTGCTTTCACAAGTTCGCCGCCAAATTTTTTAACTCCACGTCTTTGTCCCTGTGAATCACGTCCATTGCGGCTGCTGCCGGCTGCTTTTTTATGTGCCATATTCTTTTTTTAGACTAGAGGTTATTTGGCTACAGCTTTTTTCGACACAACTTTTTTAGGTGCAACTTTTCCCGGGACAGATTTTTTGGGTTCTGCTTTTTTGACTGAAACTTCTTTGGCACTGATCTTATCAATTTTCACTAGAGTGTGCCCTTGTCGGTGTCCGTATTTTCGTCGATAAGTCTTGCGGCGCTTGCGTTTGAAAACAATAATCTTTTTATCTTTTCCATGCTGTAGAATCGTTCCCTGAACTTTTGCTCCGGCAATTACCGGGCTCCCAAATTTCAGTTCACTCTCTTCTCCTCCAATTGCCAACACTTGATCTGTCTCAAATGCATCTCCAGGCTCCGCGCTCATTCTTGCAAATCGAATGGTATCTCCTTGAGCAACACGGTACTGTTTTCCTGCTGTGCGAATAATTGCAAACATCTTATAATTCTCTTTATTGAAATAATTGTTTTTAAAATGACTCTATATGATCACATTAATATGACCTTGAAATCAAGCTTTTTCAAAAAATATTTTCTCAAATACGCTGTGGCAGTGATTTTTATCGTTTTGACCAACAACGTGTGGTAACATGTGCGTTTATTTCATGAAATTTATTATAGTCAAAATGGAGCAGAATGAGTGATAAATATTGGGAATCGTGCGGAAGTTACACTGACATCCGCTACGAAAAATCAAAAGAAGGTGTTGCTAAAATAACCATCAATCGTCCTGAAGTCAGAAATGCTTTCCGACCACTGACCGTACGTGAAATGCGCAAGGCCCTTGAAGATGCGCGCGAAGACACTCAGATCGGTGTCATTATTTTAACGGGTGAGGGAGAAAAAGCATTTTGTTCAGGCGGAGATCAGCGTGTACGCGGTGACGCAGGTTACAAAGACAATGAAACCGGCCATATGCGTCTCAATGTTTTAGATTTTCAACGGGAAATCAGAACATGCCCCAAACCTGTTGTGGCGATGGTTGCAGGATATGCAATCGGCGGAGGACATGTTTTGCAAGTCATGTGCGACCTGACAATTGCCGCCGATAACGCGATTTTTGGTCAAACAGGACCCAAAGTAGGTTCCTTCGACGGGGGATACGGTTCGAGTTATCTTGCCAGAATTGTAGGGCAAAAAAAGGCGCGGGAAATCTGGTTCCTGTGTCGGCAATACGACGCACAACAGGCTTTGGAAATGGGACTTGTCAACACGGTTGTACCATTGGAAAATCTTGAAGCAGAAACTTTAGAGTGGTCCAGGGAAATGCTGCAGCATTCGCCGATGGCTTTGCGCTGTTTAAAATCCGCCCTCAACGCGGATTGTGACGGACAAGCCGGATTACAGGAAATGGCAGGAAATGCGACCATGCTTTATTATATGTCAGAGGAAGGACAGGAAGGGCGCAATGCTTATCTGGAAAAGCGCAAACCGGATTTTAAAAAATTTACACGACGTCCATGATTTCCGCAAAACATTTAGACGTCTGGCTTTTGGCCGTCAGACCAAAAACTTTGGGAGCAGCGGTTGCCCCAATTTTGATTGGCACCTCCATGGCTTATGCAGTTGGAAAGGGACACGCGGGAGCAGCATTGGCAGCCCTTTTGGGGGCATTGCTGATTCAAATCGGCACAAATTTTTCCAACGACTATTTTGACTTTGTGAAGGGAGCAGACACAGTGGAGCGTCTCGGTCCAATCCGGGCGACACAAGCCGGACTTGTCACTCCGGAAGCGATGCAGCGGAATTTTGTTTTAGTTTTTGGGTTGGCGGTTTTGGTTGGAATTTACCTTGTTTATCGCGGCGGCTGGCCGATTGTGATTATCGGTGTGCTTTCCATTGCATCCGGAATACTATACACCGGAGGCCCCCTGCCGCTCGGTTATTTGGGATTGGGCGATTTGTTTGTACTGATTTTTTTTGGTCCGGTTGCAGTTGGTGGAACTTTTTATGTTCAGGCGCTGGAGATTCCGGTAGAAGTAATTCTTGCGGGATTCGGCCCCGGATTGTTAGCTACCGCTCTTCTTGCTGTCAACAATTTGCGGGATGAACCGACGGACAAAAAAGCTGGTAAAAGAACTTTGGCCGTTCGTTTTGGTACCGGTTTCGCTCGTGCAGAGTATCTTGCGGCTTTTGCTTTGGCGCTGACCATACCTTTCATTTTGGCGTTTTGGACGGATGGACATTGGTTTGCCTGTCTTTCAGCTTTGATAATAATTCCGGGATGCTCCCCAATTCGTCAAATTATTTCCGGATCAAAAGGTGTTGAACTCAATGAAACTTTAGCTGCCACCGGAAAACTCATCATTTTGTACAGTATCCTTTTTTCGCTAGGTTGGTGGATCGGATAAAAATGAACTCTTTCCGCTGGAAACTTTTCCGCTATTCACTTCCTCTAAAAGAACCCCTGCGGATGCTTGGACATGTATTAAACGAACGCAGAGGTCTCATTCTGCGCTTGTTTGAAGAATCATCCGAAAATTCCGTAGATCAACAATTTGGTGAAGGAGAAATAACTCCACTCCCCGGTCTGCATCCGGAATCTCTTTTACAGGCAGAAAACCAAATCCGGGATTTTCTTTCCGAGAATTTCCATCCAACCCAAAAACGAAAAACTCTTTTTAGTTCCGTTTGTTTTGGTTTGGATATGGCGCAGCGGACCCTGCACCAGAGTTCCAAAGTTTCAGAGTCAATCAAATCCGGAGAAACGGTAGGGCGGGATTACAAGTCCGCCAAAAACAAAATTTCTGCAAAACAAGTTCCGGTGAACGGCCTTGCAGTCGCTTCCGGAAAAAAACTGGAACAGGAATGTGAACTACTCCGGGATGCGGGTTTCAAGGCAATTAAAATCAAGGTTGGACGGCTTAATTTACAGGAAGATATTGAACGGGTAAAAATCGCGCGAAAAATATTGCCGGATGAAATCGCACTGCGTCTTGACGCAAACCGTTCATGGGAATGGGAAGAGGCCTTTGAGTTTGCACAGGCAGTGAGCAACTGCAAAATTGAATTTTGCGAAGAACCGTTGCGCGGCTTTCAAAAACTGGAAGAACTGCATCTGCAAACGGGAATTCCGCTGGCGCTCGACGAAACTCTGTGGACAAACCCAAATCCGGATGCGTTGCCAAAAAACGGAATCAAAGCCTTGATTATAAAACCCGGAATTATCGGAGGTTGGGATGGCACAAAATTTTGGGTAGATTACGCCGAAAAGAAAAATATGCAGGTGGTTTTAAGCAGTTCCTTTGAAAGCGGACTAGGCTTAAACTGGATTGCCTCCATGGCCGCAAATCTTCTCCGGCAGCAACTTCCGACTGGACTTGACACTGCAAAATGGTTCGAACGGGATTTAATCGATCCGCCTTTCACGCTCACAAATGGGAGTTATGTTTTTCCTGATTCGTGGCCTAGAGCCAAGGTGAAAAATCTGCAAAAGATTGCGGCAGGAACCTGGGAAAGTGAAATTAGCTGATGGTTGAATTGAATCCAAATTTACTGAATCAATTAAAGGCGAGTTTTGCAAAGCAGCAGTTTTTAATAAGCGAATCACGAAGCTGGACTTTTGCTGATTTTTTGGAAGAATCTTTTACCTTAAGCAACTCTTTATACATATCGGCTCAAAAGCGCGTGGCTCTTTGTACTGAAAATCCTGAATTTTTACTGAAAGCGATGTTGGCCTTATGGATTCGTGGCGCAGTTGCGGTTCCGCTTAATCCAAAATTTCCTCCAAAGCAAAAAAATGAATTAATACATAAAATAGGTGGTCTCAAACACGTACATTTAGCCGAAGATTTTCACGGTTTACTGCAGAATAATACAATCAATCCTGATTTGAAAAAATCTGCTTCCAGGCCCCAAATCGAGCACTCGATAAATCCGGATGCGTGGGCCACAATCATTTTCACCTCCGGAAGCAGCGGTTCACCAAAAGCGGTAGTTCACTCGCTGGCAAACCATTATTATAGTGCACTTGGAGCAAATCAGATTATGCCACTGAATCCCGGAGACCGCTGGTTGTTGTCTCTGCCGCTTTATCACGTCAGCGGATTGGCAATTTTTTTCCGGACCTTGATTTCCGGTGCTACTATGGTAATGCCTCCTGATAATGAAGCCCTGGCGGAGTCCATCCTGAAATATAAAATTACGCATATTTCTCTGGTTCCGACACAACTCCATCGGCTTTTGAAGACAATTGCAGGAAAAGAATCTTTACTTAAATTAAAACTTATTTTGCTTGGGGGCTCTGCAATTCCCGAAAATTTACTTGAGCAAGCGGAACATATTGGCTTAAATATAAAAACGACTTACGGTTCAACTGAAATGGCATCGCAGGTGGCAACAGGAAAAAAAGGAAACTGCCGTGTTTTGCCATTTCGCGAAATCCGGATTTCCACAGCAAGTGAAACTTACAACGAAATCGAGGTGCGCGGAAAAACTCGATTTTTGGGATATTTAGAAAAATCCGGATTGAGTCAGCCCTTTGACGAAAACGGATGGTTTAAAACCGGAGATTTAGGTGCATGGGAAACCGGATTTCCTGAACGGGACAAAAACGATTCGTCGGCACGGAAAAAACTTGCTGCCGAAAAAAATGACTCCCTGACGGTCATGGGGCGCAAAGACAACATGTTCATTTCAGGAGGCGAAAATATCCATCCGGAAGAAATAGAACGTGTTTTGTTCCAAAGCGGAAAAATCGAGCAAGCCGTAGTTGTTCCGGTAAAAGATTCCAAATTTGGCGAGCGACCTGTTGCTTTTCTGAAATACTCGGAATCGGCTTCTGTAGAGGAATTACGGAAGTTGTTGGGAAAACGTCTGCTGCGTTTCAAAATTCCGGATTTGTTTTTAGCGTGGCCGGAAGAGGTTGGAAACGGTATGAAACCGAACCGAAAAGAACTTTCTAGAATTGCACAGCCGCAATTCAAGCTTAAGCAGAAGCAAAATACGGCGGACAGGAAAGCAGGCACTGCTGTTTTTAATCAGTGGCTGGCACAGTTTCCTTTGGGCTGGATGCGGATCGCGATGAGTGAAGAGCGGCAAGTATTTTTGCTGCTTGATCTGAGAAAAGGATTCCGGAAAAGAGGTTTATACGTTCGGGCAAATTCACGCAAGGAAGTTATGGCATGGATTCTGGCGCAGGAAAATAGCAGCTTGTTCAAAATGCAAAATGGGAAAAAGGAAAATAATAATTGGTTTTCCATAACTGAAAATAAACGCGGAATGCAGAGGGAAAGTTTCGAAATAATCCGGATTTTAGCAGATGAACTTCCGGAAAAACAAATTTTCATTTACGATGCGCAGGATCGTAAGACGTTTAAGACAATTGTGCTGTCACCAAAAACAGCGATAGCAACGCCGGCAAAAAATAGAAAATTTCATTCCACAGATACGCAGTACTTCGCAGACATGGAATCCGAATTTAACAAAGGCTGGGACTGGGATTTCCCGGAAGCCGTTTTTCAATCCGGAATGTTGCTGCCTGAGTTTAAAAGAATGTATTTGGTGCGCTGTCTTTACAAACGTACCGATTCGGCAAATAAATTTCTCGGCTGGAAAGTGCAGTTACTGAGTGACTTGTCGAGTTCCGAATATTTGGAACATCCGTTTTGGGAACTGAGCCAGGAGGAAGAGCAGGCATTGGCAAACGAATTACGCGAATCCGGAATGTTTACGGAAATTGATTTTCAACAGGCAAATACACCGCAGATGGAGCGTAAACGTCGTACAGTTTTCCAAAATGAGATTGATAACATGTTTTATAAGCAACCGCTTATTTTTTCAGGTTTTAAAAAATAAAATTATTTTTGCTTTTTGACTTGACACATACTGCAAAAACGTTAAGACTGATCCCCTTGATAAGGTCTATCCCAAATACATGGGGTGGAATTTCCATAACGTGTTCAAAAGGAGAAAAGAAATGAGAGCACTTGCAAAAATTGCACTGACGCTGA
>DTUH01000157.1 GCA_012964265.1 Candidatus Lambdaproteobacteria bacterium | reverse complement strand
GTTCCATAATGAAATGACTGCCTGGCGGAGGGACATTCATCAACATCCTGAATTGATGTTTGAGGAAAATAGGACTTCAGATTTGGTTGCAGCCAAGCTGGAAGAGTTTGGAATTGAAGTTCACAGGGGTCTGGCAAAAACCGGTGTAGTTGGAACTATCAGAAATGGTGAAGGTCCAGCGATTGGACTGCGAGCTGATATGGATGCACTGCCTCTACAGGAAAAAAATACATTTAATCACGCATCTTCAAATCCTGGTAAAATGCATGCCTGTGGACACGACGGGCATACAGCAATGCTGCTCGGCGCGGCAAAATATTTAGCCTCAAATAAAAACTTCAAAGGTACGGTGAACTTCATTTTTCAGCCCGCAGAAGAAGGTGGGGGAGGAGGTGACCTGATGATAAAAGAAGGTTTGTTTGAGAAATTCCCTGTAGATTCAGTTTATGGTTTGCACAACTGGCCGGGAATGGATCCAGGAATTTTTGGGGTAGGTGCAGGTCCAATTATGGCGGCAGCTGATTTGTTCGATTTGACTATTAATGGAAGAGGCGGTCACTGCGCAATGCCGGATCAATGTATAGATCCGATTGTTGTTGCATCTCAGGTTGTCAGTGCACTGCAAACCATACCCAGCCGCAGTACGCATCCGGTTGATTCTGTGGTGATCAGCGTGACACAAATTCATGCTGGTGATGCATACAATGTGATTCCGGATAGTGTGCGGATGCATGGAAGTGTGCGCACTTTCCTTCCCGAAACACAAGAGGGGATGCCTGTGTCAATCTTGAGGGTTGCAGAAGGTGTTTGTGCTGCTTTCGGCGCAAGTTGTGAACTAAATTATATGAAAGGTTATCCTGCAACCATCAATTCTACATCGGAATCAGAAATTTCTGCAAAGGCGGTTGTTGATCTGGTTGGAGAAGAAAATCTTATTCGTAATCCAACGCCCAGTATGGGGGCAGAAGATTTTTCTTATATGCTTCAGACGCGTCCCGGTTGCTATATCTGGCTGGGTATCGGCACAGGAAAAGGTGAGGGCGGATGTATGCTGCACAGTTCTCACTATGATTTTAACGACGATGTTTTGTCGACTGGTGCAAGTTACTGGGCAACATTGGTGGAAAACGAACTCACCGCTTAATACTAAATATAAAAAATTCTAATAAATTATGGAAATCAAAGGGAAAATAAAAAAAATATCTGATACGGTTCAGATTTCAGATCGCTTTCGAAAACGTGAATTTGTGGTGGAATATGCAAGTAATCCGGATTATCCTCAGCCACTTCAATTTGAAATGGTGCAGGACCGCTGCGAATTGCTGGATCCATTTGAAGTAGGTCAGGAAGTTGAGATATTTTTTGATTTGAGAGGTCGTGAATGGACCAACCCTCAAGGGGATGTAAAATATTTTAACTCACTCCAGGCCTGGAAGTTGGTCTCGGAGCAGAGTTCTGCATCAACTTCTTCTCCCCGTTCAGTCAAAAAAAGTTCTGCTTCAGTTCCGGATGAAAAACCCGGTTGGCTTGAAAACGAATCCCCGGATGACTTGCCATTTTAACTGGATTTTTCTCTATAGTTTTTCTGCTAAACAACAAAAATAAAGCAAATATATGCTGGTAATTTTACATCCGGACATAGAAGAAACCACAGAAGATTATAAACTTACGTGGAGTCATCTTCAGGGGTTGTCTGAAATTCGTTTACAAAAACACAAAGTAAAGGGCAGAGGACAAGGTCTGACTGAAATATATTTGATAGGTAATACTACTAAAATCAACCTGGAGGAAATAGAATCTCTTCCGGCAGTGGAGCGGGTAGTCCGGATTTCACATGATTTCAGAATTTTGGGTCGGCACTCAGAAGAAAAAGGTTCGATCGATTTTGAATATAACGGAGTTCGTTTCAGCCAGGATAATTTTCACATTTTTGCCGGATTATGTGCAGTTGACAATCCGATAAACGTTGAACGTATGCTGCAGGCGTTGCAGGAGAATGGGCAGGTCTGCACCAGAATGGGAGCCTATAAACCGCGTACAAATCCCTATTCTTTTCAGGGACATGGCAAGGAATGTTTACCTTATGTTTTTGAGTTGACAGGAAAATATGGAATAAAGGTAGTTGCGATGGAAGTAACCCATGAGTCACACATAGCTGAAATTGACGAATGTCTGGAAAAGCTGGGAAGACCGACAGGTGTGATGCTACAAATTGGTACACGAAACACGCAAAATTTTGAGCTGCTCAAAGCAGTCGGAAGGCAGCACACATACCCTGTACTACTCAAACGCGGTTTCGGAATCTCTTTGAACGAGTCACTCAATGCTGCAGAATATCTGGCCAGCGAAGGAAACAACCAGG
>DTUH01000156.1 GCA_012964265.1 Candidatus Lambdaproteobacteria bacterium | reverse complement strand
AAAAAATAAAAATCACTTTTAGCGAATATTCGCTTGTTTATTGTTTTTCACTAGAATATTATGATTTAAATCTTTTTCTCCGCAGGAGGAAGAAGTCTCATTCCGGAACCTAATTAAAGTGTTCCGAAAAATTCATAACATGTCAATCAGGAGTTAACATGTCTAAAAATTATCAAATGCAAAATATGAATGAAGAATGGTCAAACAATCCACGTTGGCAAGGTGTTGATCGTCCTTATGGAGCTGAGGATGTTAACCATTGTTATTTCTGCAGGTAGAACACACACTGGCTCGAGTTGGAGCAGAACGTCTGTGGAACTTAATGCAGGAAAAACCGTATGTAAACACACTTGGAGCATTGACAGGTAACCAGGCAGTGCAACAGGTTCAGGCAGGACTGAAGGCAATTTATCTCAGTGGCTGGCAGGTTGCCGGAGACGCAAATACCGCCGGAGAAATGTATCCCGATCAGAGTTTATATCCTGTTGACAGTGTCCCCACTGTGGTGAAAAGGATAAATAACGCACTAACCAGAGCAGATCAGATTGATCACAGCGAAGGCAGAAATGATGTTTACTGGTATGCACCCATTGTTGCAGACGCGGAAGCTGGTTTTGGAGGTGTTCTTAATGCGTATGAGTTGATGAAGCACATGATAGAAGCCGGCGCATCCGGAGTTCATTTTGAAGACCAGCTTGCATCAGAAAAAAAATGCGGACACATGGGTGGGAAAGTCCTGGTTCCAACTTCTGAATTTATTCGCAAACTTACCGCAGCAAGACTGGCGGCTGATGTTATGGGAGTTCCAACTGTGCTGATGGCCAGGACTGATGCCAACAGCGCGAAACTGCTGACGAGTGATGTTGATCCGCGTGATCATGAATTTATTTCGGACAAGGAACGCACAGCTGAAGGCTTTTTCCGAATCAAAGGAGGACTCGAATGCGCGATTGCCCGCGGCCTTGCTTATGCGCCGTATTGTGATCTTTTATGGTGTGAAACTTCAACTCCGGATCTGGGTGAGGCACGTGAGTTCGCTGACGCAATCCATGAAAAATATCCTGACCAGATGCTAGCCTACAACTGCTCACCGTCTTTCAACTGGAGTATGCATCTCGATGATTTGACAATTGAGAAATTCCAGCAGGAAATCGGAGAAATGGGTTACAAGTTTCAATTTGTGACACTCGCAGGATTTCATGCACTGAACACAAGCATGTTTGAACTGGCCAAAGGATACAGTACGCGTGGAATGGGAGCATATTCCGAACTGCAGAAACGTGAATTTGAACTGCAGGAATCAAAAGGTTTCAAAGCAGTCAAGCATCAAAGTTTTGTGGGTACAAGTTATTTTGATGCGGTACAGAACACTGTGGCCGGAGGCGAGTCTTCAACTGCTGCACTGAAGGAATCGACGGAGGCAGAACAATTCAATCGCCGTGCTGCCTGAAAATTTTTGTTGTAGATGACAAACTAACGTATGGTTTTGCGGCGCAGCCGTGTGCGGTAACGATAAACTATCACACCAATGATGCCTACCAGCAAAGGAACGAGAAACATGTTCAGCAGGAGTAATCCTTGACCAAGTTGCTCGATATCCTGTCGCAAAATCTTACGGACCTCTCTTAGCTTGCGGCGCGCCTGCCGTTCTTCCTCTCGAAATTGCTGAATTTCAGCCTGAATTTCCGGTGACAAAATCACTTCTGTCTGCCCTTGTTCACCGGCAGTTTCGAGCAGATTGTTCAAACGCTGCTGCACTTCCTCCAGCTGCGAAAGCAGTTGTCTTTCTTCCTCCTGATGGAGTAGTTGAGCCTGCTTCTGCATCGCCAGCAAACGTGTGAATGGTCTTGAAAAACGACCCCTTGAGCGAATACTCATCAAAGCTTCGTTTCCAGAAAGATGCTCCGCGGCATTGAGCATCAGATTCAGGTTGTCATTTGTCGGCTGGATTATAGTCTGTCCAAGAAAATTTAGTTTCTGCACAGAAAATTGATCCGACAGAAAATCAACATCGCTGAAGAGTAGAATTGAATTACTCTCCGCGGCCTCTTTCAGGTGCGTATGCTTGAGAGCACTTTCTTCCTCATTTTCCTCATCTGCCGACTGAGCTTGCGGATTCTTTTTTTCTTTTTCAGGTTGACCATTCGGAAATGCGCTCGAAAAAATTCCTGTAGTAATTGCCATTACAGCTTTCGCTTCACCGTCGATTTTCATATCCCGTGACAATTGATCAGGAGCGGAAAAACGTAATTGAAAAGCATCTATCAAACCGCTTTGCTCAGAAAGTGAAAGAAGCGGTGTAAATTCTGTCTTACTCTCAACCGATTTTTTTAATGAACCAGCTTCAACAAAAAGCAGATTTTCCAGTTGCGTGGTGATTGGATGTTCCTGATCGATAGATTGGGAAAGGAAAGTCATCCACATTGGAAAACTCATCACACCCTGTCCGGTATTAACTTGTGTCGCAAGCAGATGGTCTCCAACTACTTTAGTTGAGTCATAGTCCACTCCCCATACCTTGAGTAGTTCCGGAAGGTCGCTGGCAAGTTGCTGCTGTTGACCAAACTGATTTTCCGGTGAAGCCATATCAACACGGGCATTCGGATCCAGCAAAACAACCAGTCGTCCTCCACGCAGAACATACTGATCCAACGCATACTGCAAACGAGGGCTGAAACCACGTGGATGCAGGACAATCAACAAACTGATATCATCCGGAATTTCTTCTATAGTCAAAGGAATATTTTCCATGGAAACCGATTTTTCCAGTTCACTCAGAAAAACCCATTTCTGCGATGGAGGCTGTCCGGGAAGCATCGACCTTCCGCCTTGCAGATTCAGCGCACTCAGCAGACCGACTGTGGAAGATGAGGTGGAACTGACTTTTTGAATTGCCTGAGAAATATCATATTCCAGAAATTTTTCCCTGCGCTGATCAAAATATGGAAGCAGCATCTCCTGATCCAGCATTGATACAATTGCACCAAAATAGACAGTATTTCCGGAAGGCAGTGTGATCGGTTTGATTCCGTATTTCTGTGCCCATTCTTCTTCCTCAGTATCCGGTTTTGGATCCGAAATTTCCAGAATCACTTTTCCGTATGAAAGCGCAGCATATTCTTCAAGAAGTTCCTGAACACGTTGTGCATAAGTTTTAAAGTTTGGAGGCAGTTCCGCATTATTTCTGGAATAATAGAAATTAATCCGGACAGGATCTTCCAAGCTTTCCAGAATCTTGCGCGATCCCTCGGAAATTGTGTAAAGACGCTCCTCTGTCAGATCAAAACGTAAAGGTATAAAAGATGCCATCACATTGATGGCAACCAAACAAATCAGGAGCAAAACCACACTACCGAGGGTACTAGACCACGAAACTTCTTTCATTCTGTTTTAAAGTTCAAAGTTCTTTCAACAAATACTTTGATTCACCTGAAGATAAAAAATGTGCATGAATCAGGATGCTTTGTGCGATTCAAGGACTACCACATTTAAGATCAACACGATTACAATGATTGACACAAAATAAATTATATCTCTGAGATCAACCACCCCTCTGCGAATGGCATCGAAGTGAGTGGTGAAACTGAACTGGCTGACGAGATCACTAATCCATACTGGAAAAACCGCGTTTAAGCTGTCACTCAAAACTCCCCAGCCCAACAAAACCAGAACCAGACAAATATTGACGCTCAGAATAAAACTGATAACCTGATTTTTGGTCAGTGCGGAAGTACAACTGGCAATCGCCAGATAGGAACCTGCCATTAAAAAACTTCCTAAATAGCCCGTGATGATTGGTCCATTGTCCGGACTTCCCAAAAAATGCACGGTTAAAAACATGGGAAAGGTTAGCAAAAGCGAAATTCCGATAAAAAACCAGGCAGCAAAAAATTTAGCAAAGACAGTAGTTGTAAGTCTTACAGGGAAAGTGAGCAGCAACTCTCCGGTTCCGGTACGGCGTTCTTCTGCCCAAAGACGCATACCGACAGCGGGAATCAGGAATAAGTAGAGCCACGGATGAAAAAGAAAGAAGATTTCAAGACTCGCTTGTTGTGAGTTGTAAAAGTTCCCCAGAAAAAACGTGCAGCCGGCATTTGCTGCCAAAAAAATAATAATGAAGACATAAGCCACCGGTGAACGAAAATAGGCCAGCAGCTCTCGTTTGAATATTGGATAAAATCCTTTCATGGCAAATTATTTAATTTTTCAGTTTCTGGTATTTGGGAAATTCAGGTCTGTCAGTTTTACTTTGTCAGCCTGCAGTAGTAAGTTCACGAAACACTTCATCCAGCCGGCCCCGATTAACATTAAACTGCTCTATGGGTATTTTCTTGGCAAATAAAAATTGTTCTAACTGGAGTGCAATCGATTCTTTATTTTTGGGAAACAAACGCATCGTAACAAGTTCCTGTCGTTTTTCCGGAATACGTTCGACAGAGTAAACAAAATCAAGCTCATTAAAATCCTTCAGCAACTGTGTCGGATCGGCGCCATTTATACTAACCGTGACTGAGTTGCGGTAAAGAGATTGAGACATCAATTCATCAGGTGTTCCGTAGCCCACCACTTTTCCAGCAGAAATGATCATGGCACGTGTGCAAACTGCTTCAACTTCTTCCAAAATATGTGTAGAAATCAAAATAGTACGTTCCTCACTTATGCTTTGAATTAGCGAGCGAACCTCATGTTTCTGATTTGGATCAAGTCCATCCGTCGGCTCATCAAGAATCAGCACCGGTGGATCGTGAAGCAAAGCTTGTGCAAGACTGGTACGTTGTCTAAAACCCTTGGAGAGAGTCTCAATCAATTGTTCCTTGACCTCTCCCAGTGCAGTCATTTCAATCACAATGCTGACTCGTCTTCTTAGTTCTTTACCTCCATAACCACGTATTTCTGCGACAAAGCTGAGAAATTCGCCAACCAGCATTTCGTCATATGAAGGAGCGCTTTCCGGAAGGTATCCGATTTGGGCACGCACTTGAAGCGGATCATCCAAAATGCTGAATCCGCAAATTTCTGCTGTACCTGAACTTGGCGGGATAAAACAGGTCAGCATTTTCATGGTAGTTGATTTGCCTGCTCCGTTTGGTCCAAGGAAACCCAGGACTTCACCCCGCTTGACTTCAAATGAAACTTGATCGACTGCTGTGAAGTTGTTAAAATTTTTGCTCAGTGCATGAACACGAATCATAAAAAATACTGTACTTAAATTAATATCTGCTTAGAAGTTGTAAATTAAAGACAGAATTCTATATCTTTCTGATATTTGTATCAAGACAAAACACATAACTATATACTGTCTGTTTTTGTAATAGTGGAAGTCATAAAACAAAAAATGAGTGAGAAAAATTTGAATCCTGAATCCTTAAAATCACCAGGTATCGGGGACACTACTCTGGTTAATCCGGAGTTGAAAGGAGGTTCATTTTTTTGGGAGGGAGGAGACATCGGTGTTCTTTTGTTGCACGGATTAACCGCAACCACTGCAGAGGTTCGGCCATTGGCAAAAAGATTTCATAAAGCAGGCTTCACAGTTTCAGGTGTTCTGCTTCCAGGGCATGGGACATCACCTGAAAATCTAAATCAGACACACCGGAAAGAATGGATCGCTGAGTGCGAAAAAGTCTGCATTGAATTGAAGAAAAAATGCACACGAATTTTTGTTGGTGGAGAATCTGCCGGAGGACTACTTGCTTTGCATCTGGCGAGTGAACATCCGGAAATAAAAGGAATTTTGCTTTATGCTCCAGCCATTCGACTGGCCTCATCATTGCTGCGTACACTTTTGTTGTTCCTGATTTCACCTTTTGTATTCTCTATACAAAAAAATACTGAAGATGATAGGGATTCTATGCCATGGCAGGGTTACAAAGTCAATCCCTTAAAAGCAGGAGTACAACTGCTGAAATTACAATGGGAAACTAAACAGCGTCTGTCTCGAATATATCAGCCGCTTTTGATAATACAGGCAAATTTGGATGAAACTGTCGATTTGAAAAGTGGAGACATTATTCTCAAAAATGTTCAATCTGCTGTCCGTGAATCTCATTGGATGGAGGAATCAAAACATGTTGTCATTCTCGATTGTGAATTTGAAGACGTCGCTGATATTTCATTGAAATTTATGCAAAATTTGCTGGTTTAGTTAAAATATTTTTGCTTTGCTCTTTCATGAAAAATATTTTTTCTTAAGGACGTACCTTAATGTGATAGACTGTGCGTCAAAGATAAATAGTAGTGTTTAAACAGAATTCGTCAATTTAACAATGCAACCAAATAATATGGAACCAAATAATTTTAAACATATCGTGGAAGTTGCCCGGCAAAGGGCAGTGGAGCATCCAGACAGGGAATGTGTTATTTTCCTGGAAGATGGAGAGAATCTGGCTGTCGGCAGCGGAACTTCCGGTTCCATGACTTATCAGGAAAATGATCAGGCAGCTTGTCAAGTAGCTGCGGCCCTGCAAAAACGAGGAATTAAACAAGGTGAGCGTGTGCTGATTATTCTGCCAAACAGTATGGAGTTCGTTAATATTTTTTACGGTTGTCTCTATGCCAGAATTCTTGCGGTTCCATTGTCAGAACCGGCCGGACCGCAAAACATGGAAGCCTACTTGGAAATGTTTTTACCGACTTTGAAAGTCAGCAAACCAAGTTTGCTGATTGCAACAACTACGATGGTTGATTTTTTACGAAACCAGTTGCCTCCGGAACTGCAAAAGATTTTCGCCGAACTTGCAATTTCGTCTGCAGAAGAAATCCTGGCAGAAACGGATCAAGAATACTCTCCACCTGAAATTAATGCTGGCGATACTGCTTACCTGCAATTCACTTCCGGAAGTACCGGAACGCCGAAAGGGATCATGATCGGGCACAATAATTTGATGGCAAATTTGGAAGAAGCCCGAAAATTCATGCAGCTTGAAGAGAAAAACGGAACTGTAGTCTGGCTGCCGCTCTTTCATGATTTCGGTTTAGCCGCCGGAATGATGGGCGCACTTTATTCCGGAGGTTTCGTGGTATTGATGACACCGGCCCATTTTATCCGCAAACCTCTGCGCTGGCTCGCCGCAATGTCAAAATTCAAATGTGCGCACAGTTATGTTCCACCGTTTGCGCTGGATTTATGCCTGAAAAAAATCTCGGATGAAGACCTGAATCAACTCGATTTATCCTGCATGGTTTCGGTAACAGACGGCTCTGAACCGGTTCATTATTTACCTACCAAAAAATTTAATGAGCGTTTTGCCGCATGCGGATTAAAGCCGGATGTTATTCGTCCCGGATTTGGAATGGCTGAAATTGTGATTATGTTTTCGGGCAGCAAAACCGGACTCCATGGACTTTGCGTGGATCGGCATGTTTTGGAAACTGAAGGACGAGTTAAAATATTGGACGATGATGCAGCGGAAGCTGACAAAAAAATGCTGGTAAATCTAGGTTCGCAAATGGACGGTCATGAAATTGTGATCAAAGGCGCTGAAAATCAAGCGCTTCCGGAAGGAGAAATAGGAGAACTGATGGTCAGCGGTCCCTCGGTTGCCCAGGGATATTACGAAAACAAACAGGCTACCGAAGAAATCTTTTTGCAAAAAATTAAAGGCAAAGAACAACCATTTCTGGCAACCGGCGACACAGCATTGCTCTGGAAAGGTGAGCTTTATTTTGCCGGCAGAATCAAAGATATCATCATCATCCGCGGACGAAATTATTATCCGCATGACATCGAATTGGTTCTTTCACGAGTAGAGGAATTACGGCCTGGATGCCTGATGGCTTATGCTTCCGGAGCAGAAAACGAGTCGGAGCATTTGGCGGTTGCAGTTGAAGTTCGTGCGGATTTAATTAAAGATATGGACGTTTTCCGCAAATACGTTTTGGCTGCCATTGATCAGCAAATCATTGAAATCGTGGGGAAACATTTTCAGATCACACCAAGTGAACGACTGTACCTGGAACCGGGTACTATTGCCAAAACATCCAGTGGGAAAATCAAGCATCTGCGTAACCGTCAAACTTTTGCAGAGGAGCATTTTGACGGACTTATAGAGCGGATCTTCAGTTCACAGGATGAGGATGATTCAGGAACTGAAGAAATAAAACCTTCTCTGAAAAATGAGATAGTTGCACTCTTTAAAAAAGTTGTTTCTTTGGAACCAGATTTGAATCAGCCGATTTTGGACTGCGGTGCGGATTCGGTTGTGATTGTAGAATTTATTGACCAGATTGAAACAAAATACGCACAGAGTTTTGAGGTTGAAGATGATACCAGCCTGCAGGATATTATAGGACAGATTAAGTTAAGTTAGAGGTTATTTTTGTGGTAAAGGTTGTTGTAATCTATACCCAATCTAAAACTCAAATGACTTGTCATGACTCAGGCTTGGAATTCGAGACCGTGCAGAATCAACCTCTTCCAGATTAATATTTACATTGATAAAACCCGAGTCTGCTCCCCCGTCAGCAAGTATTTCACCCCAGGGATTTATGATCAATGAATGACCATAGCTTTCTCCGCCGCCTTCAACCTTGCCGACAGCACATGGTGCAACCACAAAAGCGCTATTTTCAATTGCACGTGCCCTGTTGAGTACATGCCAGTGAGCCTCACCTGTTTTTTTTGTAAATACTGCCGGAACAAACAATATCTCTGCGCCTGATTGTGATAAATCCCGATAAAGATGTGGGAAACGTAAATCATAGCAGATTGTCTGTCCGAAGCATCCTAAAGGCGTTTGGCAAATTACGGCTGTCTGCCCGCCATGAACGGTTGCGCTTTCACAATATGATTCCTTTTCCGACAGTTTGATGTCAAACAGATGAATTTTGTCGTAGCGGCTGATGATGTTACCAAAGTCATCAATAATATAACTGCGATTCAATATCTTTTCCGCGGGACCTTTTATAGCAATTGAACCTATCAACAGATATTTCTTCCTGTTTTTTGCAAAATCCCTGAGACCTTTTAAAACCGGATGAGATTCCTCTACTTCAAATGGCGGAGCAAATGCGGAACCCTCTGTTTTCAACCCGCCGCAGTATTCCGGTAGAGTAAGAAAATCCGCTCCGGCTGCTACTGCCTCTTCTGCAAGTGTTATTGCTTCATTAAGAGCGGATTTAAAATCCGGTCTTGGACGGGTTTGAAGACATGCGATATTGATCTGTCTTTTCGAACTAATCATGCTGAATTGCTTTCAGTAAAATATTATAATCATCCGGAAAGGGTGCCTTGAATTCCAGCCACTCTCCAGAAATCGGATGCTCAAAACCCAGCAATTCCGCATGCAGGGCTTGACGGCGAAAATTAGTAATGGTTTTGCTTAATTCGGCTGAAATTCCCGAAAGCCTTTTTAGAGGCGATTTCCCATATTGCGGATCACCAATCAACGGATGTCCAATTGAAGTCAGGTGTACACGAATTTGATGGGTTCGCCCTGTTTCAAGTCGACAGGCCAGCAGGGCCGCAAATTCGAAGCTCTGCAAAACACGCCAATGCGTTACCGCAGATTTCCCCTTTTTATTATCATTTTCTTCTGAATCATCATTTTCTACAATCGAAATATCTTTACGCCGCACCGGATGGCGTCCCAGGGCTGCATTGACTACTCCATGTTTCATTTCCGGAACACCCCAAACCAGGGCTTGATACTGCCGTTTTACTGAATGCTGCTTAAACTGTTTTGACATATGCTGGTGAGCCTCATCTGTTTTTGCAACCAGCAAAACTCCGGAAGTGTCCTTGTCAATCCGGTGAACGATTCCCGGACGCAACACCCCGCCGATTCCGGAAAGATCCTGACAATGATGCAGCAAATAATTAACCAAAGTTCCTGAAGCATGACCGGCAGATGGATGAACGACAACTCCTGCTGCTTTGTTGATTACGACTAAATATGACTCCTCAAATAAAATATCGAGCTCACCCTTTTCCGGAAAAACGTGCGTTGATTCCGGTTGCTGTATCGTAACAGAAATTTGCTGGCCTGCACGTACTTTCCGCGATGGCGACAATTCCGGTTTTCCGTTAACTAAAACATTTCCGGATTTCAACAGGCGCTGTGCCTGGGCTCGGGAAATGATCTCATCTAATGTTGACAACAACTGATCCAGCCGCATTCCGGACTCAGATTCTTTTACACAATGCTGCAGGTTCATTTTTATTGATCGTTTTTCATTTACATGGTTGCACAGGATTTTACAAATATTTATCCTGTAAATTCTGTTTCACAGAGCACCTCTATTTTAACCTATACATCCTTTGTATCAATCAATAATTCTTATTGACATCATATTTTTTTATGTACAATTAACCGTACATGTTAATTTATCTCTGGAGCGAATTATGGACGTTATTCCCTACACAAAAGCCCGAGCAACCTTAGCCAAAACAATGGAACAGGTTTGTGATGATCACACCCCGATCACCATTACCCGCAGAAACAAACCTGCGGTAGTTATGGTTTCATTGGAGGATTATCAAGCAATGGATGAAACAGCTTACTTGCTCAGAAGCCCAAAAAATGCAGTACTTTTAGTTGACTCTGTTGCGGAACTTGAATCTGGTGGCGGAATCAATAAAGAGCTGTTGGAATGAACCTCATTTTTTCAAAACAAGCTTGGGCTGATTATTTACACCGGCAGCAAACCGACAAAAAAAATTTGAAACGTATTAACCGTCTCATTCAGGACGTTCAACGAACTCCGTATGAAGGATTGGGTAAACCTGAACCTCTCAAACATCAGTTATCCGGATACTGGTCCAGACGCATCGACCAGGAACAGCGCTTTGTTTACAAAGTTACAAATGACGATTTACTAATCGCCAGTCTCCGGTATCACTATTGATCTCAAAACTAGTGTTTTATGCTTGCAAACACTAAACAATAAGTTTAGTGTTGTATTGTGAGTTTAGCAACAAGAAAGTCACCATGATTGAATTGTTTGCTTGCAAGGAAACCCGTAAAATTTGGAACCGTCAGTTTTCTAAAAAATTGCCGTCAGAAATCCAACAACGAGCTTTTGAAAAAATGCGAAGACTCAATCGTGCAACGGTTCTAAACGATTTTCTCTTTCCGCCGTCTAACCATTTTGAATCTCTCAAAGGTGTGCGGCAAGGTCAATATAGTGTCCGTGTCAACCAACAATGGCGACTGTGTTTTGAATTTAACGGCCATGTCCAAAATCTGGAATTGGTTGATTATCACTAAATGAACGAGGAGCAAATGACAAAACCAAAGCGTCTCGAACTCCGCCACCCCGGGCTGCTGTTGAAAGGTGATCTTGCAGAAATAGGACTCTCTGCTTATCGTGTCTGTAAAGAAACCGGAATCTCTCAAGTTACTCTCGGAAAAATCTTAAAAGGTCAGCGTTCGATCAGCGTTGATACCGGACTACGGCTTGCGAGATTTTTAGGAATGTCAGA
>DTUH01000155.1 GCA_012964265.1 Candidatus Lambdaproteobacteria bacterium | reverse complement strand
TGTACTTCGTACCATGGAATTCCAAGTGTATTGCAAAGAAAATATTCTGAAAGGTAGTGAAAATAACAATGCCAGCGACAATGTGAAATAATTCCAGCCTCCGGAATGGGCGGAAGCTCTCATTTTTCGAGGGAGAAGGAAGTCATGGGTAAAGGGAATGGTTTTAGTCTCTGGAAATTTCAATTACAAATATTTTCTCTGCAACATGAAAAGGCAGAGCCGAGGGCCCGTCTTTGGATTCAAGAGAGATGGAGCGCATCACTTCTGATTTTTCAGTAATTTTGTGATGATTGCCCGGCATTATGAGGTTTTCATGCAGAATCTTCATCAAATCCACAGAATCCTCTAAAACCTCACCGATCATCGCGACTTCCACTGTCATTCCAGGTTCGGTTTCCATGAGTGTGATAGTATTTTTTGGTAGAGCAGTTCCAGGCATCGGTGTACCATGCGGACAGAATCCCGGATTGTTCAAAAATTCTGCCAGTTTCTTCACCACAACAGGGGTCATTGCGTGCTCCAGACGGTGTGCGTGCTGATGTACTTCGTACCATGGAATTCCAAGTGTATTGCAAAGAAAATATTCTGAAAGGTTATGTCTGTAGGCAATATCTTCGGCAACTTTTTGGCCTTCCTTAGTCAAATAAATTTCTTTAGATTTTTTTACTTTAACCAGACCATCCCGCTGCATGCGGGAGATTGTCGCGTGTACGGTAGGAGGACTTGTTTCTAAACGGGTTGCCAGAATAACTGCCTTAGCCTTTTCTCTGGACCGGTCCAGTTTGTAAAGTAACAACAGATACTCTTCAATGACTTGCGAATGTTCAGTCATAGCTCTTTTTAATTGAGGTTTGAGATAAGCATATGCTAACACCAATTAGTAATAATTACAACCTCTTTCGCCAGTTAGCCTAACGGCCGACTTTCGAGTAATATAAATCTGAAAACTGCGGAAAAAATTCCAGCAGCAGGAACTCACTAAAGCAGGTGTGAACAAAACGCCATCCAGACTTTGTTCATTGTTAATTGAAGTAAGCTTCTGACTAATAAAGAGCGATCTTGCAGTCTTTGTTCTCAGTTATCAAAACCAACTTCATCAAGAATTTTAATGGCCTCTTTACGGTGACTGCCGATTTCAGCTAAATTGCGCTGATCCTGCCTGAAAACACCTTTCTTAACTCCGTCCTGTCCGGAGCCAAAACTCTGTACGATTCCGGAAAACGAAACTCCGGATTTTACCGGATACTCGTGATTGACCTGGGCGTACATGTATTGTGCTAAGTCACCTGCAAGGAATTCCAGCAGTCGTAACGCTTCAGCTTTGTTTTTTGCGGCTTTGGTGATTGCACCTCCGGAGACATTCATGTGGGTACCACGGTCACCCTGGTTTGGAAAAAAAATTCCAACCGCTGCGGCCCAGGCGCGCTGGTCTTCACGCTCCAGCATTTTGCCCATGTAGTAGGTATTACCCAGCGCAACGTCGCACTGCCCTTGATAAATGGCTTTGACCTGACCGCGGTCGTTTCCGCTTGGTTTGCGCCCCCGATTGTTTTTCAGGCCCTGCAGCCACAATTTCGCAGCGGATAATCCATGCTCAGCAATCATTGAAGAAATCAGCGCTACATTGTATTTGTGATATCCGGAACGGGTGCATACTCGCCCCTTAAATGCGGAGTCAGTGAGATTTTCATAAGTGGATAATTCATTTGCTTTGACACGATCTTTTGAATAATAAATCACACGGGCACGTGCGGTTAAGGCAGTCCAAAGTCCATTTGGGTCACGGTAGTTTGCCGGAACATTCTGCTCAATAATTTTTGAATTAATTGGCTGAAACAGTCCTGCATCTGCGATTGCAGTCAGGTTCGCAATGTCCACAGTCAGTAGGGCATCGACAGAACCCGGCTGCTGTTTGAGACGTTCCAGAGAGCCTTTTTTAAGAAACACCACATTGGCTTTGATCCCCGTTTTCTCTTCAAAAACGTCCAGAAAAGGTCGCAGCAAAAACTCCTGCCGCTCCGAAAGAATGTTAACTTCTGCGGACACGGCAAACTGCGGAAGCCAAAGCAGACTTCCCATGATGAGGGTTATGATCTTTTTATTGTAAAACATTGTCTTCCCTTATAAGCAAATTAATAATAGTCCTGAAAAACAATCGGGGGCGCAAACCAAGCGGAAACGACCAAGCCGTACTTCAACACCGATGGCTTATCTTTGGATGCTGTTGAGGTCGGGCTTGCCCTTAGAAAAAAACAAGTATGCCTATTAATATGAGCAAAAAATAAAAGTTAGTCAACACTAATTTTATTAAGTAGTATAAATTATTTTTTCGGTAATACATAAGGAACATCTCAAATTACGAAATGACTGGAGGAATTGTGTTCTTTACCTGATTTTATGAAAGCGTACCGGTTACCTATTGATTA
>DTUH01000154.1 GCA_012964265.1 Candidatus Lambdaproteobacteria bacterium | reverse complement strand
CTGGAAGAAGGACACATCACATTTGCAGGCAAGTAATCGAAACATGCTCCGTTACCGTTACAGTTAATTGCAGATTCGTATTCCTTAAGCAATACCGGAGCAATTTGACGGTCTTTGTGACCTCGCAGAGGTCCTTCCAAAGGCACGACCTTATCAGCATTCTTTGAAAGTGGAGTGACTATTTTTCCCGGATTTAGCCGATTGTCCGGATCAAACGCTTCTTTGATACGTCGCAAATCCTGATGCAATTCTTTACCAAAAAAATCTGCCGTGTATTCACTGCGAAATCCGCGTCCGTGTTCGCTCCACATCACACCGCCGTATTTCTTTACAAGCGTCACCACTTTGTCTGAAAGCTCCCGTATCCATGCTTCCTCGTCCGGATTTTTCAAATCCAACGCGGGACGTACATGCAAACACCCCACATCCACATGTCCAAACATCGCGTATTCCAATCCGTATGACTCAAGCAGTTTCCGGAACTCCCGAATGTAACCGGCCAGATTTTCCGGAGGAACAGCAGTGTCTTCCACAAAAGGCAATGGTTTGCGTTCGCCCTTTGTATTTCCTAAAAGTCCCACACCTTTTTTTCGTAAACTCCATAAATCCTTGATTTCCTGTGGATCAGAAGTCCTGTAATAACCGGTTGCTTCTCCGGACTTGTTTTTCTTTGCATCAATTATTTTGCAAAGTGCAGAAACCTGTTTTTCCAGATTTTTTCTATTGTTTCCGCAAAATTCAATCAGGCTGATCGTACGTGTCGGACGGAATTTTTTTCCGGACTTTCCGGATTCATCTGCAATGAAATCTTTGATTTTTAAATAAATTTCATCTTCTTTGGCCAGACTGAGAATTTTTTCGTCAATCGTCTCAATTGCTGCAGGATCGTTCTCTAACAGAATTTCTGCATCTCTAAGTGCGTCATCAAAATCTTCATATTTTACAACCAGCAACAGCTTGTGTTTAGGCAAAGCAGTCAACCGGAGTTTCGCCTCGCTGACAATAGCTAATGTTCCTTCTGAACCGGAAAGTAAATAATTTAAATTGAATTTTTTTTCTGCATTACTGTAAACTTTTGCCAAATTGTATCCGGTCATGAAGCGGTTCATTTTCGGAAAAACTTCTTCAATCAAATCTGCTTTTTCCAAAACAACTCGATCCACCACCTTAAACACCTCGCCTGTAATACCTGATTTTCTCTTGTATGAATTAAGTTTTTCCGTATCAAGCGGAACTGATTCCAAAACTTCTCCATTAGAAAGAATACAGGAAAGTTCTAAAACATGATCGCTGGTACGTCCATAAATACGGGAGCCTTTTCCACAAGCATCGGTATTGACCATACCGCCCAAAGTGGCTCTATTGCTCGGTGATAAATCTGGTGCAAAAAAAACATTTTTCTGAGCAAGATGTTCATTAAGCTGATCCAGTACTACTCCGGGTTCAACCCGAACCCAGCCTTCCTTTAAATTTGTCTCAAGAATACGATTCATGTAACGCGAACAATCCAGCACTATGCCTTCCGTAAGTGACTGTCCATTGGTTCCCGTACCACCACCACGCGGAGTGATTTTGATACTGTGACGAAATTGCTGCTGATCGGCTATTTTCAGGACGGCCTGAATTTCCTTGTAATTTTTAGGAAAAACAACTGCTTGTGGTAAAACCTGATAAATGCTGTTGTCAGTCGCAGTTACGAGGCGGCTTGCATAATCATGCTGAATGTCTCCTGAGAAATTGCTGTTTCGCAATTTTGCCAGGAAACTTTGCACAATTTGAGGTGTATTTTCAGAATGACTGATACGGGGGATCATTTGAAACTTTTTTTAATCGATATTTCCGAAAATATTAGCGGTCAGCAGGTGAAAATATAGTTATCTCAAAATTATAACTGCAACAGGCAGGAGGACAGGAACGGTGAATACATCAATCATTATATTCCGGAGGGCGGTTTTGCATCATGGCCATTACCGACTCTTCCAGATCAGCAGACAGCAGCATCGCGGAATTCCAGGTCGCCACATAATTCAATCCATCGGCAACCGAATTATCACGGGCGTGCAGCAGCATTTCCTTCACACCGCGTATGGCTAAAGGTGATTTGCAAGCAATTTGCTCAGCAATCTTGCGGACTGCGGAAAGCATGGTTTTTTTATCATTATAACAGCGGTTGACAAAACCTAATTCGCGGGCTTCTTCTCCGGTGAACTTTCGTCCGGTATAGGCCAGTTCCCGGACAATTCCCTGTGGAATCAGTTTGGGGAGACGTTGTAAGGTACCAACATCAGCGGTGAGTCCCAGATCAATTTCTTTAATTTGGAAAACAGCTTTTCTTGTTGAATAACGCAGATCACAAGCACTGATTAAATCGACTCCGCCACCGATACAACCTCCATGAATTGCCGCAAGCACCGGTTTTCGACACTGCTCTATTTGTGTGAAAGCTACTTGCAGTTTTAATATTTTACGGCGTAAATATTCACGCTTGCGTCCTTCACAGTCAAAATTTTCAACTTCCTGAGCAACGGCTTGCAAGAATTTAAGATCAATTCCAGAAGTAAAATGACTGCCCGCACCACTCAAGATGCAAACACGAACCGCTTCATTTTCGTCTAATTCACGAAAACAATCACCAAGTGCAAACCATAATTCTTCATCAATCGCATTTGCTTTATCCGGACGGTTTAGCTCGATTTCCGCAACCGAAGAATCAATTTTAATTTTCAGTGACGTTGGCATCTTAAATCATTGAATATAAAGTTAGTGGTTGAAGTGGTGCTGTATTCATTTCAAGTTTTTCAAGACATTCTTTTGCTTGTTCCAATTCCTGCTTTGCTTCAGATTTAATCATTTCGTTCAAGTCATATTTTTTGAAAAGGATCCTGAGTTCTTTGGTCATTTCCCCGACAGTAAACTCATTTTGTAATTTTATCGACATTTCCATGCTCACACTCCCAGGCATGCGTTCGTGGAGTAAAAAGCAGAGTGGCGACCACAATTCCTTATCTTTCAATTTTTGTTGAAACCGTTTTTCATCATCAATTGCGTCCAAATCCGTTTTTAGTTGCACAGCCATTCCCAGATGTTCACCAAAGTCAAACAGTTTTGAAGCTGTTGCTTGAGATGCATTACCCCAGAAAGCGGCACTTTTTGCTCCTGCTCCAAACAATCCTGCAATTTTGTCACGTGTTACTCTACGCCAGTGTTTCGGAGTTGCAGTAAGTGTCGGTTCTGAAATTTCAAGTACTTGTCCTCGTGAAATATTTTGTGTAGCAAGTGAAACACATTCAAGTACATCCAGATTTCCTAAACGTGTCAAAATTTGAAAAGAGATGGAAAGCAGATAATCACCCAGCAAAACGCTCGCTTCTGAACCCCAAAGTTTTTGAACATGCTGCTGGTGACGTCTGGCGTTTTCAGGTTCCTTGATGTGCCTGTGCAATTCGGATGCAGTGTGCAAAAATTCTAACGTACTGCCAATGTCAATGATTGCGTCATCCGGATTTTTAAAGAGACTTGCGCTTTGCAGCAAAAGCAGTGATCGAGTTGAATTGTTATGTGGAGTTATCATGTGGTGTGCAATATCTGACATAAAAGGAAGGGACACACCCAAATTATTTTTCACTGCATTTTGAACACGTTCCAAATTATTTTCACGGTCCAAGATTTTCTTTTCGCAAGCAGCCTGTTTCATTTCTATCTGGTTCCTGAACTAAGCCTGAATGTTCTTAAAATATTCATTATTATTTTTTGCTTACTCTGGAAGATTCAAGCGCAAAAGTTCGACAATCAAAGACAAAACCGCCAAAACGAATCCAACGATGGGCCAAATTACATTCCAGCGGGAACGAAGAAACTGCAATTTCCGGAGAATCAAAAGCATCGCAAAAACACCCCAGGCACTTAAGGATGACCCCAATCGTAAGTTGGCTAAAAATGATTGATCATCTTTATTTATTAATATTCCCAGCATGATGCCGACACTTAACGCCAAAAAACCCCAAAGCGTACCTTGCCAGCTAAGACGGTCCAAAGTACCAAGCGCAGGAAAGCGATTCACCATAGACGTTACCAGTTTTGTTTTAAGGTGGTGTTCCTGATACAAAAAAATAATGCTGGCCACACAGGCAACTCCCAACATCAAATAACCTGCTAAAAGAATGATAATATGTGAACCAAGCAGTACCTGAAATAGCCAGGTTTGAGCTGGAACAATAACACCCCCCTCAACCTGTTTTTGTGAAATAAAGAGTGATAAGCCCAGCAGCAGAATTACAAATAGACGGACAATTGAAATATTAACCAAACTGGGTAGTCGTTCCGGAAAGGCCTGAACTCCAACCATGCTGGCCCATGCAGCGACGCTCAAAATATCACTCACAAAAGTTGTAGGCCAAACTGATTTTGTCCATAATAATCCAAGTAAGGTTACAGAATGAATGAACCAGGCAACACGCATTACTGTGACCTCCGACCATGCATTGGAGCCGGAAGGCTCATTATGAGGTGAAGCAAACAGTCCGGAAATCCAACTGACTATGTATAGCAACAAGGCTCCCCATGTTCCCACAATCAGCATATTGTTTTTACAGATTTAGAGTTTAATTTCACTTAAATGAAATTAGCGCGGATGCAAGTCCCACAGTATTTATACTTGGGCTAACTGATTGTTTTATCTATATAATTGAACAAAATTATTAGTGTGAAAGCAACTATGATTGTTTTGACTGTTCCATAGATATATTGGAAGGAGTGTATCTTTGTTAACTTCACCAGTCAATCTGAATGTGAAGATCAGGGACAGGAAAGACTGCCGGAATATTGTTTCCCGGAAAGCAGAGCCAATTTTTTACTAATTGGCAAAGTTATTAAGACGTCCAGTTTGGAATCATTATCGACATCGGAAATTGCTAATTCAGCAGGTGACGATCCATCTTTTGCCAAGCCGGCCGCAAATGAAACCGGTGTCTCATAACCGGTAGAGGAAGTGTTGTCACTGAGGGTCAAAGAAAAATCTCCTGTCAGGAGGGAGACTCCGGAAGTACTGACAATAAAACGGTGCCCCACCACAAAATCCATTTTACCGTCATTATTAAAATCTGCTGTTGCCATTGTTCCAGGACCTCTTCCGGAATTGATTGTGATTGGTGAATCGAATTCTCCAGTGCCCCTACCATAAAGCAATGACAGGGTATTATCTCCGAAATTACTCACAGCAAGGTCTTGTTTTGAGTCACAGTTCCAGTCTCCGGAAATCATGTCGATTGGTGAACTACCGACGGTATAAGTGGTGGTTTGAGCACTGAAAGAACCACTTCCACTATTGAGCCAGATTTGCACCAGAGTGCTGTCTCTCGACAATACCGCGAGATCAGTATCGTTGTCACCGTCCCAATCTCCACCGGCAAGCTGTATTGGATGTTCGCTCACAGACAAAGTTTGTGATACAGAAAATACTCCGCTGCTATTTTGTAAAATGGATACGCTGCTGTTATCACGGTTTACAACGGCTATATCGGTTTGATTGTCGCTGTTCCAGTCACCAGAAATAAGATTGAGCGGCACATCTCCGACTGTTACACTGCCGTTATCAGTAAAGGCCGCACTGCCGTCATTTCGTAATAATTTAATCTTGTCCTGATCTGTAAGTGTGACCACCAAATCGGTATTGTTATCACCGGTGAAATCTGCAGAAACCACGCTTTGCCGCCATTCAGCGGTTGTGGGAGTAATGGTACTGGATGAAAAGGGGAAACGGCTTGTGGAAGAAGAGTTATGTTGAAAAATAGTCAAGGTGCCGTCTTCGGTAGTGGTTAATCCATTTTGCTTACGTGGACTAATCACCACAATATCTGTTTTGTTGTCGCCATTGAAATCGCCAAAAGTGATACCTAGTGGATTTTCACCCGCGTCATTTTCCAGAGGTGCTTCAAAGACAGTTCCGGAAACACTTGAAGGGCCGGCACTGGTATCTGCAGGAGATTCTGAAGAACTACATGCTGCGGAAAATATTGTTTCAATACTTACCAGAATAAATAATAAAATGTACCTGAAATTAAGAGCAGAAAATGGGTTAGTTATCATTCATTAAGCCTTTAAAAAAGAGACCAAACTTGTCATCATGATAATCCTGGATCAAACCAAAATATTTGTTCCAGGGAGGCACAGGGGAGCGTTCCCTGCTTTGATAATAAAGGACTGTATTCACCAGCGTCCAGTACTCTTCAAAAAAAACTTTTAAGGGTGAAGTTTCTTGAAGTCCTTCAAAAACAATTACCGGAGACCGCGCGCCATGCGCATATTCTTCAAAATGAAGAATGATATTTTCTCCTTCACCTGCTAACAACTGTTCTTCGAGGTACGCAGTAGCCTGAAAGTCAATCTTGATCCAGTCTGCAAGATCCAGCAATTGATGATGGACATTTACATTCATTTTGTTTGTATCATCAAGTGCCAAGCGAATCTCCAAATCTTCCGCAAGCGCACGAATGGTTGTTAAATAATCCTCAGTGACTTCTTCATTAATTTCAAAATAAAACATTTCCTGATACTCAGGAAATAATTGCAGCAGCGTTTTTAAAGTATGTGGATAATTCAGATAATTGGTATCAACATTTTGTGTAAATGTCAGCGAGGGCATGTCTTCGTGATCACGTTCCATGTGTTGACTAAGGAGGCGTACTGTGAGAAAAGTTGCGATTAGTGAAGCAAATCGAACAAGTACTGAAGGTATGCATAATTCTCGTGAACGCACTACAATTTCACCAAAACTGTTCCCATCTCTGTCAATTGCCAACAACTCAAAACCACGCGTAGATTTCTGCAAAGGTTTTGGAGCAAGTTCGTCTATGGCTTCCGCTTTTACTGAAATCCATTTCAGATAATTCCGGGCACGATCAGTCAGTTCCTCCCATTCATGTTCGGTAAGCACTTCCAAAACTTTCTCAATAACATCCGGAAAACATGGAGTCGGCAAACATCCAGGCGCTGCAACGACAGTCTGACCCGTCAGGATTGACTCATTCGTCAAACTGGCAAGATAGCTCTGCAATTCTTCAAGGTTTTGCATCAGTTTATTTTTTCAGGTGAACTTGGGTCAGACGATAAAACATGTATCTCACTTGTACCTTAGCACCAAATCTTTATTGTACTCTGTCTGCCCGTGATGGTCCTGCTAATAAAAGTGTAAATTTTTTATAACGACGCTGATTGAGAAACTCTTTTCAACTACCAGTATAAATTACTTAACTCCCTGAGCCCAATGCCAAATTGGCAAATTTGGTGTATTGTCCAATAAAAGCAAGACGTTTCATCCCGATTTCGCCGTTTCGATGTTTTGCAATATTAATTTCAGCAATTCCTTTGTCTTCAGTATCCGGATTGTAAACCTCATCACGATAAATAAAGACAATCAAGTCTGCGTCCTGTTCCAATGCACCTGATTCTCGTAAATCTGACATCATGGGACGTTTTTCTGTACGCCTTTCCAAAGCACGGTTCAGCTGAGACAGAACAACCATCGGCAGGGAAAATTCTTTGGCAATTCCCTTCAATGATCGTGAAATTTCTGATATTTCCTGTTCCCGTGAAGGATTCCTCAAGTTACTCTGCATCAATTGGACATAATCAACAATAACAAGTCCAAGGTCAGGATATTCTTTTACTGCCTGACGTATCACCTGTCTAATATAATTAGGATTAATAGAAGAACGGTCATCGACTAATAACGGTGCTTCCATCATACGGGTAGTGCCTTCCATCAGTTTATCCCAGTCCTCCTGTTCAAGGTTACCAACCAGCAATTTTCTGTTATTTACTTTTGCTTCACTGCAAATCAAGCGCATGGCAATGTGTTCTTTAGGCATTTCCAAACTAAAGATAAGTGAAGGAATTTGAGCATGTCCTGCAGCATAAAGTGCCATATTAATGGCAAGTGCTGTTTTTCCCATCGAGGGGCGACCCGCAAGAATTATTAAATCACCCTTTTGTAAACCTCGCGTCAAGTCATCCAGTTCAGTAAAACCGGTTGGTACTCCGGTTACATTTTCTGGAGATTCGGAAATTTTCTCCAACTGTTCAAAGTTGGAAGCAAGTATTTCTTTAAGATGGGTATAACTTCTCAGGCGGGTACGAGCATCGATAGACTGTAAACGTTCAGTTGCATCTGCAATGAAGTCCGAAATATTGTCTGCAGAACCCTCTTGTCCACGTTTTGCGACTTCATGCGCAGTAAGAATAATGTCCCGCAGCTGTCCTTTTTCTCGTACAATTCTCGCATAAAACTCCGCATTTTCTGCTACAGGAGTTTTCTGAGACAGCTCATTCAAATAATCTACACCACCTGTTTGTTCCAGTTGCTGTCTGGATTCCAATCGACTTAGGAGGGTTAATTCATCAATTGGAATCGGCGGTTCTTGCGCAGCCATTTCCTGCATGGCAGCAAAAATGAGTTGATTGGCAGGGGAAAAAAAATCTTCTGAATTAAGGATATCCAGGATTTGTAGAAGAACTGAGTTCTGAATAATAATTGCGCCCAGCACTGCCTGTTCAGCCAGCTTGTCGTGAGGCAGCAATTCTCCTAGATCAACTGCTTGCGTACGCGTTTTTGTTGAACGTCCGGAAACAATGGATTTTTCAATTTTTTTTTCGAGAGACTGCATTGAAACTCCTGATGTGCAGAAGGGTATCAAGGATTAGGAGACAGGAAGCGGGGTTGAGGCGTCATCCTCATAAATATAAGGCAATAAACCGTAAGATTTCCCGGAGCCTTTGGCCTTACATACTAATTATCAACCCTACTCGTTTTCTTCGAGTTCTGTATTTTCTTCGAGTTCTTCGAGTTTCTCGATCTCTTCAGCGTCTATTACTATTGCATCAGCATTTTCTGCCTTAGTTTTTTCAACAGCTGATTTTTCAACAGTCTCTCCAACCACCTTGATTTGCAATGTTACAGAAACCTCAGTATGAACACGTACAGTAAATTCATGTGTGCCAACGCTACGAATAGGAGTATTAAGGATAATAGCACGGCGTTCAAGCTCAAAATCATTTTCTTTCAACAATTCATTCAGATCCCGGATTGTGACCGAACCAAACAATCTGCCTTCCGGACCTGCTTTACGGACGATTTCCAGATTAAGAGCATTGAGTTTTTCTGCCTGTTCATTTGCGAGTGCGATTTTTCCTGCGCGTAGCTTTTCAAGATATTGTAGACGGTGACGCAATTCTTTAGAGGCTTTTCCTGTTGCCAAAAGTGCCATCCCCTGCGGAATCAGGTAATTTCGTCCGTAGCCGGGTTTCACCTCAATTGTGTCACCCAAAGACCCTAAATTAGGGACATCTTCAGTTAGTATCAACTTCACGATAATTCCTTATGTTTTATGTAGTTGTTTTATGGATTTAATTTAAAGAACAGTAGTTTGTGCTGGATTTGTATTTCTGCGACTTGAAAATCTTCGATCGACACTTACTTGTTGAGGCACATAGCCTTTCATAGGAGAGAGCAGTGCCAGGTTACGCGCACGTCGAACGGCAGTTTTCAATTTCCTTTGATTCGCAGCACAGACTCCGGAAATGCGACTTGGAATAATCTTCCCGCCCTGAGTCACGTAGTTTTTGAGTAACTCAACATCCTTATAATCAATACGATCAATACCGGCTTCTTTGAACGGGCAGACTTTGCGCTTGCTGCGCAGCAAAATACTTGTTGGAATACGTTTACGACGTAAATGTGATCTTTTTCGTTTTTTTAACATTTTTATTTTTTCTAAGAGTTTGGTGTAGTACCGAATAATTTACAAAAGCCACAGTACCTCAGGCATCGACTGTTTCAGTCTTAACTTCCTCAGCATCGCCAGCAAGTTCTTCTTTGTTAACTTCGGATTCAGTCTCCGTTTTTTCGGACTCAGTTTCAGCATCAGCTACTATTTCAGCTTCTTGTTTAATTTCTGCTGAAATTTCCTGGTCTTCCTCTTTTTCCGTAGTTTCTTCTTTAGGAGGTATCAAGTTATGTAAAAAAGCTGCCTCTTCATCAAGGTCATCGGTTTTAACAATTTGATTGCGTAAAATATCATCAGAATAACCAAATTGCCGTTGCAATTCATCAACAGTTTTTCCACTGCCTGTGAAGTACCAGGCGTGATACACACCAAAATCATTTCCTTCAATTTCGTATGCCAAGCGGCGGCGGCCCCAAACATATTCATGAATGAGTTTCCCGCCTGATTCGGTGAGACTTTTTTTAAATTTCTTCAACACAACTGTAAGATCCTCTTCATTGAGAGTCGGAGTTGTGATGAACACTAGTTCATATCCTGTCATTTTTCTTCCTTTCGGATTATTGAAATGTCAATAAGTCCACCTAAGTGAACAAGGAAACAGCAAAGGTACATTCCTTTGCATCAAAGCATTTTGTTCTAACACAAATGCTAAACATTAAAACGAAAGTGCATTATGTCACCATCCTGCACAACGTAATCCCGGCCTTCAAGGCGCCATCGTCCGGCTTCCTTTACAGATGACTCAGACCCAAACCGGTCAATGTCATCAAAATGAAAGACTTCGGCACGGATAAAGCCTTTCTCAAAATCAGTATGTATTTTTCCTGCAGCCTCCGGAGCAGTAGAGCCTTTACGTATCTCCCAGGCGCGCACTTCCTGCTTTCCTGCAGTGAAATAAGTAATCTGTTCCAGCATCCTGTAACCGGAATGCGTAAGCCTATCCAGTCCGGGACTGTCTATACCAAGTTCTGCCATAAACAAATCGGATTCGTCATCTTCCATTTCCGCGAGTTCAGCTTCAATTTGAGCACAAATAGGAATGACTTCCACATTTTCTTCAGCAGCTAATTCAAGTAACTGCTGTAGATGGACTTCGGGATTCCTGAGTCCTGCTTCAGAAATATTGGCAATATAGAGATAAGGTTTCATTGTCAGTAAATTTAATTCACTTACCAGAACCTTGTCATCTTCGCTTAATTCCATCCTGCAGGCAAACTTGCCTTCACCCAAATAATCACGCAATCGTTCAAAAACAGTCATTTGTGCTGCTAAAGCACGGTCGCCTTTTATCTGGCGCAAAAGCCGATCTATTTTGCGTTCCGTCTGTTCCAAATCAGACAAAATCAATTCTGTTTGAATAACCTCTACATCACCGACTGGATCTATCTTTCCATCAACATGCACGACGTTTGGATCTTCAAAACATCGCACTACATGTACCACAGCATGTACTTGCCGAATATGGCTCAGAAACTTATTTCCCAAACCTTCACCCTGACTGGCACCTTTGACAAGTCCCGCAATATCAACAACTTGCAAAGTCGCAGGTACAATTCGGTCCGGACTTACCAATTCGGTCAAACGGTTCATTCGTGGGTCACGAAGCTGAACAATACCTATATTTGGGTCAATAGTACAAAACGGATAGTTGGCGGCATCTGCTTGTACTTTGGTCAAAGCACTGAAAAGTGTGGACTTCCCTATATTTGGTAAACCGACAATTCCTACTTCTAAGGCCATTCTCTTCCTGG
>DTUH01000153.1 GCA_012964265.1 Candidatus Lambdaproteobacteria bacterium | reverse complement strand
GCACGTAAAATATCCAGTAGTAAAGTTTCCGTCCCGGTGTAAACCATAAAGTCCGGAACGTTTTGGGTTATGTTCAACATATTATCCCAGTTTCCGGAACTATCTTTAATTCCCGCGGCAATTTCTCCGAAACGCTGCTTAAATTCCTGTAAAATGCCGAGACTGAAATTATAGCCACTGAGCAGAGGAAAACTGTAAAATATGATTCGCAGGCGCGGATCATTTACAAAGGAAATTAATTCTGAATAATAACGTAGAACACTTTCATCACTTTGCGGTTTGTAATAAAAAGGCGGGAGTACCAAAACCGCGTAAACACCGACATCTACACTGGCTTGAGTCAAGCGCACTGCATCCTTCAGTGAACAGGAACCGGTGCCCATAATCAATCGTTCCGGAGGCAATTCTTGTGCGGATTGTTTAATAATGGACAAACGCTGATCAAGAGTCAATGAATTTGCTTCACCGGTGCTTCCAAGTATCGCAACTCCATTCGACCCTGTTTCTAGCAACTGTTCCACATGGCGAATCAGTGCTGGTATATCAGGTTCATAAGATGCGGTGAGCGGTGTCAAAGAAGCTGCATAGACACCGGATTGAGGTGTTTCCATAATTGCAAAGTGGTTGATAGTTAAAACTAAATTTATGTGACAGTAATAACAAAAGTGCTAAAAAATTTTACTATATTTTGCTTGGATGTGATGCCGTTGTAAAAAGTCCTCAAACCATGTCATTTCGAGGGAAGAGAGAAATATTACATAAGCTACTACTTTAATATCATGAAGATTTATACCTAAGCTCGAAATGACAATTTTTAGCTTTCAGACTTTTTGAGAAACCGTCAGAGGTTATTCTGAAACAGCTTTTCTGATCTGCTCCAAAGCCTCAGGAATTTGCTTTTCGGTTACCATCAAGTTTGTGACGGCACGAATTGAACTGTTGTTCATCGGCAGCATATGCGTATCCTGTTCACCAAGTTGTTTTAGCAAATCGTGAGACGACATTTTCGTCAACCCGAACATTACAATATTTGTTTCGACATCATCCGGATTGATTTCAATCCCCTGTATTTCAGCAAGTCCATTGGCAAACATTTTTGCATTCGCATGGTCTTCGGCTAGCCTTTTCCTGTTATTTTCTAGTGCATACAATGCCCCGGCAGCAATGATTCCGGCTTGCCTCATTCCACCGCCAAATTGTTTACGGAAACGTCTGGCTTCCAGAATAAAATCGTGACTGCCAACTAAAGCAGAACCCACCGGCGCGCCAAGTCCCTTTGAAAAACAGACACTAACAGAGTCAAAATAACGCGTAATTTCGGCTTCCGGAACTTGCAGAGCAATTGCCGCATTCCAAAGTCGTGCACCGTCAAGATGCATTTTTAAATTATTTTTGCGTGCAGAATTTTCAACTTCTGCGATTTTTTCCAGCGGCCATACTTTTCCTCCGCCTCGATTTGTCGTGTTTTCAAGGCAAACCAACTTTGTTCGTGGATAATGAACATCCACCGGTCTCAAAACTGTTTCCATTTCTACAGTCCCAAAAATTCCTCTTTCACCAGGAATTAAACGACAAATTGCTCCGGAAAGCGCTGCTGTTCCACCACCCTCATAAAAATAAATGTGTGCGTTTTCGTCCAGAAGTATCTCATCTCCGGGTTTAGTGTGAGTGCGTACCGCTACCTGATTCGTCATTGTTCCGGAAGGCAAGTAAACAGCGGCTTCTTTTCCAAGCATTTCCGCGACACGTTCTTCAAGAGTATTGACAGTTGGATCATCACTAAAAACATCGTCTCCAACTGGAGCTTGAGCCATTGCCTCGCGCATTTCCGGAGTTGGAAGAGTAATAGTATCGCTGCGTAAATCAATCACAAGTTGGCTTTCATCAGTGCTGTGATATTGTTTGAAAAGAATGAAACCAAAATCAAGAATGGGGATTCCCTGTCCGGATTTGCGACACAGACAGGGATGTTTGGAAAGTAACAGTTTATCAGGATAGCTGTGTCAATGCACGTTTAACATATACCTGGGCCATTGCGCGTCTGTATTCTTCACTGACAAAAACATCGTTAAGAACACTACGCCCCTCTGCAGCTTTCGCTGATGCAACTCCAATTGACAATTCGTTTAAGGCTTGCCCTGAAATTGCGTCTTCAACTCCGGAATCACGAAAAGCGGTTTCGCCTACACCGCTGAATCCAATACGCACATCTGCGCAATTTCCTCCGGAAACACTTATAGCCACAGCACAGCCCACATACGGATAACGGGATGCCGGTTGTGGAAATTTGAGGTAGCAGGAATTGGCGTTTGAGCTGTCGGTGGGAATGCGTACTTCGGTAAGAATTTCCCCTTCACCTAAAGCTGTTTCCCAAAGCCCCGTGAAATAATCGGAGACCGGAATAGTTCGCTCTCCTCCGGAACCTTGGACCACG
>DTUH01000152.1 GCA_012964265.1 Candidatus Lambdaproteobacteria bacterium | reverse complement strand
CGCAGGTTCATTGAGTAAGCGCCTTGGCTGGGAAGAAGGCCGTAAATTGGTGGAACCGATTGTCGAATTTTATTACAAGGACGATGATTTGAGTGATCCGCTGCTGGCAGATGTACATATTCACACGCTTGGATTAGCAACTGCTGAGGAATTACATGAATTGCGTAAACGCGCATTGGCGGTAAATGACTGTTTACTGAAATTATTAGCACCACGCGGGTTGCTTCTGGTTGATTTCAAACTCGAATTTGGACATGATTCTTCAGGAAATTTATTGCTGGCCGATGAGATATCGCCGGACACGTGTCGTTTTTGGGATGCGGAAACTCATGAAAAGCTGGACAAAGATCGTTTTCGCCGTGATCTTGGCGGTGTGACTGATGCCTATGCAGAAGTTTTGCGACGCTTAAATTCCAACAGCTAAATTCTATTTTAATCCATTCACATGCTCAAAGGAATTGTAACTGTTTCTCTGAAACAAGACGTACTTGATCCACAGGGGCAGGCTGTCCTGCACTCGCTGCAAACTCTGGGCTTTCAGGAAGCACATAATGTACGCATCGGAAAATCAATTGAAGTTTGGCTGGAAGAAAACGATTCTCAAAAAGCCGAAACACGTCTGAGTGAAATGTGTGAGGCTCTATTGGTCAATGCTGTGATTGAAGATTACCGCTTTGAAATAGTGGAGGCATGATGCGCTGTGCGGTGATTGTATTTCCAGGATCAAACTGTGATTATGATCTTTACAAAGCCGCAAATTCTGTGGAAGGAATGGAAGCGGAATATGTGTGGTATGCAGGCGAATCATTGAAGGGTTTTGACGCGATTTTGGTGCCGGGCGGTTTTTCCTATGGGGATGCCCTCAGAGTAGGTGCTTTGGCAGCACATGCTCCAATTCTAAAGGCTTTGCGCCTGGCCGCGGATTCCGGTGTTCGTGTACTTGGAATTTGCAACGGTTTTCAGATACTCACAGAATGCGGTCTGCTTCCGGGGGCGCTGCGCCGCAATTCCGGACTCCGGTTCATTTGCAGGACTGTAAACCTGGAAGTTTCAAACACAGCTACCACTTTCACTTCTGGATATGCCGGCAAAGCGGACAAGCAAGTCCGTTTCCCGATTGCACACGGGGAAGGTAACTACACTTGTGATGCTGAAACTTTGCGAAAACTTGAGGATAACGGTCAGATCGTTTTCAGATATTCCGGTAATAATCCAAACGGTTCAGTAGCAAATATTGCGGGGATTAGCAATCTTGAAGGAAATGTTCTGGGTATGATGCCCCATCCGGAACGTGCAATGACAGAATGGATGGGAACTTCAGATGGGCGAATTCTATTCGAGTCTTTACTGGGCTAAGATGCGGAGACAAAAATGTGTGATCAAGACATTCAAAGTTGTGTTCAAATAATAGATTGAAAAAGATACTGAAAATTAATACGGCTGATGCATCCAATTGAACCCACCCCGGATCAAATCCATAGTGACAAAGTATACAAACAAATGGGGCTTAACGAAGCGGAATACACGCTTGTTGTCGAGTTGCTCGGACGGAGGCCTAACCTCACTGAAACCGGAATATTCGGCGTTATGTGGTCAGAGCATTGTTCCTACAAAAACTCGAAACCGTTGCTTTCCCGTTTTCCGGTTGATGGTCCGGAAGTGCTTCAGGGACCTGGAGAAGGGGCTGGCGTCGTAGATATTGGTGACGGATATGCGGTTGTTTTCAAAGTCGAAAGCCACAATCATCCTTCCGCGATTGAACCGTATCAGGGTGCGGCTACCGGAGTTGGCGGAATTTTGCGTGACATTTTTTCAATGGGTGCCCGTCCGATTGCGGTGCTTAATTCTTTGCGTTTTGGTCCGCTTTCAGACAGTGACACAGACAAAAATAGTGCCAGCCGAACACGTTATCTTTTTGGAAATGTGGTGGCGGGAATAGCAGGATACGGCAATTGCATTGGCGTTCCAACGGTTGGTGGCGAGGTTTGTTTCGATGAGTGCTACAGCGGAAATCCGCTGGTCAACGCCATGGGCGTGGGTATTTTACGTCACGATCAGCTTCAGCACGGCAGGGCAGAAGGTATTGGAAAATCAGTAATTTATGTAGGAGCAGCGACTGGACGCGACGGCATTCACGGAGCAACATTTGCTTCTGAAGAACTAAATGAAGATTCGGATGCGAAACGTCCTGCGGTACAGGTCGGCGATCCCTTCATGGGGAAATTGCTGATTGAAGCATGTTTGGAAGTTTACGAAAGCGGTGCGATTTACAGCGTGCAGGACATGGGAGCAGCGGGACTGACTTGTTCCAGCACGGAAATGTCCGACAAGGGCGGTGTGGGTATGGAGCTGGATTTGAATTTGGTACCGCAGCGTGCGGAAAATATGACCGCTTACGAAATCATGCTTTCCGAATCACAGGAAAGAATGTTGTTTGTGGCCAATCCAGGACGTGAAGAAGCGGTTTTTG
>DTUH01000151.1 GCA_012964265.1 Candidatus Lambdaproteobacteria bacterium | reverse complement strand
TGGATCGATGCTGCTTTATTCACTGCTGCATTTGACAGGTTACGAAGATTTTACGCTGGACGAACTTAAAAATTTCCGCCAGCTCGGTTCGAGAACAGCAGGACATCCGGAATATGGACATGGTGCAGGAATTGAAACCACCACCGGACCACTCGGACAGGGGCTTGCGAATGCAGTTGGAATGGCTTTGGCTGAACGTATGCTCGCTGAGAGATTTGGTAGCGACATCGTTGATCATTACACATATGTCATTGCCGGAGACGGATGCCTGATGGAAGGCATAAGTCACGAAGCTGCCTCCTTCGCCGGATTTTTGGGTCTTGGTAAATTGATAGTTCTATTTGATGACAATGGGATTTCCATCGACGGCTCTACCAATCTTGCAGTCAACGACGATCAACTGATGCGTTTTAGAGCATGCGGATGGCATGTTTCATTTTGCGACGGACATGATCCAGATGCGATTGCACAAGCCATCAACGCTGCAATAGAAGCTCAAGATAAACCGTCACTGATTGCCTGTAAAACTATAATCGGCTTTGGCTCTCCAAATAAAGCCGGAACCGCCGCCACACACGGAGCACCGCTTGGTGATGAAGAAATCATTGCTGCACGTGAAGCCTTGAACTGGCCTCATCCTGTTTTTGAGATTCCTGAATCAGTCGGAAGTGCGTGGCGTAGAGTTGGGTCGATGAAAAGTGCCAAAATGGAGGCTTGGCGCAAACGTTTAGCTGAGTCAGGACGAAAGGAAGAATTTGAACGCGTAATTTCCGGAACGCTTCCGGAAAACTGGGAAGCCCCTTTGCTGGATTTCAAGCTGAAGCATTCCACAGAAAAAACAAAAGTAGCTACGCGTAAAGCCAGCCAGGAAACACTGGATGTGTTAGCAGATGTGATTCCGGAATTGGCAGGAGGCTCTGCGGATTTGACCGGATCAAATTTGACAAAGGCCAAATCGCAAAATACGGTGACACGTGGAAATTTTTCTGGAAGTTATATCCACTACGGAGTCCGGGAACATGGAATGGCGGCCGCCATGAACGGCATCGTTCTGCATGGTGGATTCATTCCGTATGGTGGAACGTTTCTGATTTTTACCGATTATTGTCGGCCTTCGATACGATTGTCAGCTTTGATGAAACAGCGCGTGATTTACGTGATGACGCACGATTCCATTGGTCTGGGTGAAGACGGCCCAACTCACCAGCCGGTTGAGCACCTTGCCAGCTTGCGTGCGATTCCTAATTTAAATGTGTACCGACCGTGTGATATTGTTGAAACAGCAGAATGTTGGGCGGAGGCACTGGCGACACCGTCGACACCTTCGGTGTTATCTCTCTCCCGCCAAGGGTTGCCGTGCCTCCGCATCGAACACACAGCTGAAAATTTGAGTGCCAAAGGCGGATATGTCCTGGCTGAATCTGAAGGACAGCGGGATGTGACGTTGATTGCGTCCGGTTCGGAAGTCTCAATTGCTATGGAAGCCCGTGATCTATTGAAAGCAGAAGGTGTTTCAGCAGTTGTAATATCCATGCCTTGTCTGGAGATTTTTGAAGCACAAAATCAAGACTACCGTGACAAGGTAATTTGGCCGGGAACTCCGGTGGTTGTTGTAGAAGCTGCGATAGAGCAGAGCTGGGGCAGATATCTTGGCGGAAATGGAAAATTCGTCGGGATGAACACTTTTGGAGCATCGGCTCCAGCCGCGAATCTTTACGAATATTTTGGCATAACAGCAGAAAAAGTTGCAGCGGCTGCCATGGAGATTTTGGCTGGTAAATAGCGACTAACGGAACCTCTTGCCTTGAACTTGCAGGCTGATTCTGGCAGACTAAATAAGTGAAACTAACAATTATATCTGAGGAATCAGAACGTTAATTCTGAAACTTTAAACCTTAAAACTGAGAACATATTATGGCTTTAATATCATTAAGACAATTACTTGATCATGCTGCGGAAAACAGCTACGGCGTACCGGCGTTCAACGTCAACAACATGGAGCAAGTTCAAGCAATCATGCAGGCAGCGAAAGCTACTGATTCGCCGGTAATTTTGCAAGCCAGCCGTGGTGCACGCTCATATGCAGGTGATATTTTTCTGCGGCATTTGTTTGATGCCGCAGTTGAAATGTATCCGGACATTCCTATTTGCATTCACCAGGATCACGGAAATAACTTCTACACTTGCCTTTCCGCAATGGCGAATAATTTCACCAGTGTGATGATGGACGGTTCACTGGAAGAGGATGCTAAAACTCCGGCTTCTTATGAATACAATGTTGGAATAAGCTCAAAAGTAACTGAGGTTGCGCATAAAATCGGTGTTTCTGTAGAAGGGGAACTAGGATGCCTGGGTTCACTGGAGACCGGTGAAGGTGAAAAAGAAGATGGACATGGTTTTGAAGGTAAATTATCGCATGATCAACTGCTGACTGATCCTGATCAAGCTACTGATTTTGTAAAGAAAACACAG
>DTUH01000150.1 GCA_012964265.1 Candidatus Lambdaproteobacteria bacterium | reverse complement strand
GCCAACCTGAATAAAGCCTGGGGCAGCGGCACCATGAAAAATTAAGTAAATTATGCAGACAGTGTTTTGAAAGATTTAAGAAAAGTCTCTCCTGATCAACTCCCCAAAATCAAAATCTCTGTTGCAGAATTGGAGAATTTCCCGAATATCTCCCATTAAAAAAGCTTAAAAATCACCCTGTTTCAAATTTCAGATTACGTTCCGGAAATTATCGAATTATATTTGATGTGGATTGGACAAAAAACGAAATCTACATTTTGAAAATCGGACATCGCCGCGACATTTATTAGTCTAATACCTAACCCGGCCTACATTCCAATTCTTATCTTTTTTTCTTTTCTGGACACCATTACGAATTGAACGGTAGCCCCGCCCTCTGCGGCCTATGCACTTCGAAGTTTACTTTAGGCAGTACCGGCAGGTTATGATTTGATGCTTTGAATAGCATGTAATGAACGAAGAGCCTGATTTACAGATTCAGAGTTCGGAAAGAGTTTAGCAATATCAGGTTCAAGTACTACCACATTTGTCTCTCGGTGATATTTGTCTGCATATTTACCTCTAACTCCGTTTGTAAAATCATATTCATCTAACATTTCATCATTATTTAGTTTCTTCATATTGTCTCCTCTCATGTTTTGTTGCTTTTCTTGCACTGATGATTCTCACTGTGTCGAATGTGTCAACATGCACAATCACTAGAACTTTCATATCTGAAGAACAACCTGTTGTAACAAGCCTCTCTTCCTGTGAGGAATGTTGCGGATCATCAATAGTGATTGACAGGGGGTCTCCAAATCAGTGGATGCTTCTTCAAAAGATACTTTATGTTTTTCAATATTTGATCTTGCTTTCGTACCATTCCATTCAAATTTCATCTTCCAACTCTGCCAACCATGATGCGGCTAACTCATTCTGGATTTCCGGCGAAAGTCCGGAAACCCTCTCAAAAACCTGTTGTAATTGTTGCGTCATCTTATTCTCCTTATTGAGTTTGCAATGCTCATCAATTCCGGATAGTTTAACATATTTCACGTTATCCTGAAAAGAAAAATGCGGTAGCCCCGCCTACCGTGGTCGGTAAATAAAAATTGATTCTTTCATTCTTTTCTGGACACCATTACGAATTGAACGGTAGCCCCGCCCTCCGTGGCGGGGAAAAACAAAACCGGAGAATCAGTAAATGAAAGGATTGTGTCATCTAATCTACTTGAATGCACAATATGTTTCGAATTGCCGGGCTACGGCTACCTCATAACCCAGCCTACATAATTTACTTAATTTTTCATGGTGCCGCTGCCCCAGGCTTTATTCAGGTTGGCGGAAGTACCGCTGCTTTGACCGCTCCAAGTTTTGCCGTCTGACGAGGTTAGAATCGCGCCGCTTTCACCAACCGCAAGCATCAAGTTGTTGGTATGAATGAGATCTTTTAACGTATTGCCAGCACCTAAACCGGCCAAGGTGGCCTGACTCCAATTTGAACCGTTGTCTGACCATCCTATACCGCCAAAACCGTCATGTGAGACAAAAATATTATTTTCAAAAATTAATCCTGATGGATTGCGATTGTTCTCCCCAGAGAGAAAAGTAGTTGTAGAAGTCCAGCTATTCCCATTCCCGGAAGTAACAACAATATTTCCAGAAGGTCTATATCCGCCAACTGTCACAAAAGTCGAGTTGCCGTAAGCCAGATATTCTGCAACCGCACTTCCTCCACCAGAATAGGTTTTTGTAGTCCAAGTTGTTCCGCCTGTTGAACTTGTTACAAAAAATGTGATACAATCTGCTCCACCCACAGCAATATATCGATCATTCAAATAAGAAATTGTACTAATCGGTTTGAGTCCCCAACTTACATCTGACCAACTCAAACCGTCCGTACTTATAGCTAAATTTCCTTTGCAGTTGACTCTGCCACTGCTATAAAAATAACTCATTGAAGCAGGATTCGTGTGAGAATGAGAAAGATTATCTGAGTAAACGAAAAAAGTATCATTCGTAAAGCTGATTCCCATAATGTGACTGACATTGCTTGGGGTGTGGCGTTTTGTCCATGTGATGCCATCAGGAGAGGAATAGAGGTCAGTGGAAGAAGTCATCACAAAGAGATTCTTGCCAAAACGCAGGGTGTGGGGTTCCGGAGTGAATCCGGGATTTCGGCTTGTCCAAGTGCTGCCGTCTGTGGAAGTCACAACACCGGTTGATCCTGCTACGAGCAGAATGTTGTTTCCTGAAGTGATTGCGGTAAAGGACGGTCCATTTGACAGTGATTTATTGTTCCAAGTTGTTCCATCGCTGGAAGTCAAAATGGCCCCGGAATCGCCGACCACCACAAAGGACGGAAGACTACTGCTTGAGTTGTCAGTAGTAGAGTTGTCAGTAGTTGAGTTATCAGTAGTTGTGATGTCAGTGGTGGTGTCGGAAGTTCCGGAAGCTTCTTCAATAGTTTTGGAATCAAGTCCTTCATCTTTGGTAT
>DTUH01000149.1 GCA_012964265.1 Candidatus Lambdaproteobacteria bacterium | reverse complement strand
TTGAAACTTGAAACTTGAAACTTGAAATGAGTAAAAATAACACATTAATTCCGGAAGCTTTAGGTTCCAAAAGAGAAAAAGAAATTGGTCAGCACATCGGCTACCGCTATGATGTGAATCTGGTTCCGGACTATGAGCGTCTCACACCTTTTCTGAAAAAGTATCTGGAAGTAATGAACTGGCAGGATCTCAACTGGCTGGAAGATGTTCACATGGGCTACGAAGAAGACCGCCCCGCTGTCTTTGATAGAAATATCAATGGCTGGGTGACGGTTCCAAAAGAGATGGTTCTTCCGGATAACCAGCAGGATCGAGACATGATTGCCCGTGAATTGCTGATAAAATTTCAGATGTCAAAACGGCATCCGATGGTGGTTCTAAGGGATAACTACGGAAAGTTTTGAGATTACTGAGTAGATTTTTTCGCGAAGTTTTCTGCCTGGAACAAAGTGGGGTCAGCACTGGCCGCGGACCAATCAGGTTCGAAACCTAAAACCGTCACTTCCGGGGACAGATAAGGATTGAAAAGAAAGTTGTGCCAGTAAGTGAACTCATAGGCCTGTCCTTCTTTTAACAACTCTCCAACACTACATGGAATTCGGAAGCTCTGTTGCTGGAAATCGAACTCCAGTACGCAGCACCCTTCTCTTACCAGTGTCTTCACTGTCGCAGACTGTTTGGAAAAGAGTCCGGTCAGCACACCGTTAAAATCCTCTATATGTTGATAGAAAGCGGATGAGAGCAACTGTACCGCTTTTTTGTATCTTTCCTGAGGATCATGAGTTTTTTGTGCCCAGAAATGGAATTGCTGGATACTTTCGCGTGGTTGAGCTGGAAGGAGCAACAGGGTCAGAGCCGAAATCACTTCCGTACCACTCTCCAGACTAACACGAGGACACATCCCAGGCGTGGGTCGCCCTTCATTGTTTCGCATCGCATATTCCCGTACCCGACACTGCCAGCCTAAAAAATGGTCCTGAATCGGAAGGCGCTCATGTTTCGGTTTAGAGTCACTTTCAATCGTCTCTGTTTCCATAAAACTATTTGCACTTTCTCTTTAATTTGATGGAAAGAGAAGCCGATCAACTCCACGGGAAAGGACTATTTGAAACCGGATGTAACTTACCCTCCTCAAAACGTGAAAAACGAAAAGGTTCCATTAGTTTACTGGATTCACCCATGATTTCCTCCGCGACCAGTTTCCCCACTCCAAGCATCTTATAACCGTGGTTGGAATCTGCAATCACATAGCAGTTTTCGTGAAACACATCAAAAACCGGAAAACTGTCTGGAGCCAGCGCACCCAACCCACCTGAAGGATCGCCACGGTAAAGGTGCCTTGTACCTTCAAAACGTTTCTGGCAGAAAGCTAAGGCGGCACACCACATGTCAACAAAGTCTTTGCCAACCACAAAGTCCGGAGACTCCGTACCATAGGGGTCAAGACTGAAATCATCGCCCGTAGTGTCCACATTATAAGGTGCAGCTCCTCCCTGTACTCCATCAAAGCTGAAATCCGGCTTGTAATAAATTCCCCACATTTTATCTGTGATCAAACGTCCGTCAACGTCTGAATGAAGCGGTGCATCTGTATCAACGTGAATCACCGGGGGCAAGTTACCATCATTAGTTTTGAGCATATTTGGGTCAACACCGAGAGTTCCTTCCTGGAGGCAGTAATAGCGCCACATCTCTACATTTTCATGAATCTCATCTCCATCCCTGACTCGGATTTTTGCAGGAAGGTCCAGCATTTTCCAGAAAGTATTTATCCATGGACCAACACCTATAACGACGTAATCCGTCTGAATCGTTCCTCGATTTGTGATAACGGCGGAAATTGCTTTCCCGGCATATTCAACACCGGTAACTTCTACATTTCCGGTGATGGTAACACCTTCACTTTCAGCTTTTGCCGCAAGTCCATACATGCACTTCATATTGTTGGAAAATCCACCTTTTTTTTCATGTAAAACGGACGTTATTCCTTTGGCCTGCCAGTCATCAAATAAGCCGCACATATATTTCATCGAATCAGCACTGCCCTCGATAAACTCTGAAGGGTAGCCGATAGCCTGCTGCTGTTCATAAATTGTGGCAATATCAGCCTGCATCACTTCCGGACTGATTTGCATGTAACCAACCGCGTGATAGCTGTACGCTTTCGGATCACTCTCCCACACCGTTACGCTGTGTGCCATCAATTCACGCATCGCGGGTTGGAAATAGTTGTTCCGCACAACTCCGCAGGCAATACCGGAAGCGCCTGCTCCGATACCAGTTTTGTCTATGACCAGGATATCTTTTCCACTGCCAAGACCACGACTTTTTAATTCGAGTGCTAAATGGTAAGAAGTACTTAGACCATGAATCCCTGCACCTATTATTAAATATTTTGTAGAACCGGGTAACATACGATTTTCCTCCTGCAAACAGTTAATTTAAAATAATTAAATATTTCCTAAATCCTGGAATCAGGTGACAAACA
>DTUH01000148.1 GCA_012964265.1 Candidatus Lambdaproteobacteria bacterium | reverse complement strand
ACTGTGCTTATGAAAAAAATATCTAAGTACGGCAGAAATAAGTGCGGTTTGAGTCTTATCCTAATGGCAGAAGTTTTTAACTTTATGAATGAAGTGATGAGATGTTAATGTGCTCTTGTTTTCAGTTGAATGCAGGACTGCGCTCAAATTATTTTCCTGTTACTATTGAGTTTGATCTCATAGTGGCAGAGGAATGTCTGAGTGTGCCGTATTTGTTCTGATTCAGCCGTTGTTGTTGAATAACTGGAAAAATTGATAATTTTGTTCTCGGACATCTTTAAGGTGATGTTTATCAACATTGCGTGTTATGAAGGGAGTTGGCTGCTCTCTTGATAAGACGAAGTGTTGGGCTGCGCCAAAATTAATAGATAATCTCTTTGGCAACTATTTTTTTGCCGGCGGGGCAAACTATATCATGTAAGGTTCCAGTTGAATCTACTGCTGGGTTTGCCGTGTGATGGGATGGTATAGCTCTAAACTCAGGAAGGCGTTGTTTTACGTATGCAGTGACGTTTATCTCCAGACTCTGTTCCCGTTAATACGGAAGAGCGCGGTGGTGTGTCACCTGTAGGTACATCAATGTTTTTACATGATTTTGTTCTCTGAAATGAGTTAACTCTGATCAGGTAGTCCTGAAGCTGCATCCAGTTTTTAAACAAGGAAGCATTGCAATAAAAAATGTAATAAAAATAATATTTAATGTACAAAATAATTATCATTTTAAACCATGGTCTAGTGTTATTGACCAAATATTAACTCTCTCGTCAAGGAGGATGCCATGCGCGTCAACCATAATACAGCCTCAATGAGTTCCTTGAGGTATTTGAACAGAACTATAGAAGACACAAACAATAATCTGAAGCGGTTGTCTTCAGGTTTAAGAATTAATTCGGCCGCTGATGGCCCAGCTGATCTGATGATTTCAGAGCGAATGCGTACACAAATTTCCGGATTAAACCAGGCAGTGAAAAACTCCGAAACATCAATTTCGATGGTACAAACCGCTGAAGGTGTGTTGAGTGAGGTGAGTTCCATGTTGATCAGTATGCGTCAGCTAGCATTACATGCCGCCAATGATGGTGTTGCTGACGAAAAAATACTCCAGGCAGACCAGATGGAAGTGGAAAACATTCTTGCCACTATCGATAAGATTGCAGGCTTAACCCAGTTTGGTACAAAAGTTCTTTTTGACGGCAGTAATGAAGTCAACGGTGTGGCAATAGGTGATGGTTTGACTTTTCATAGTGCCACTGCACTTACCAGTCAGTCTCCAACTAAACAAGGTTACACAATTGACATTGAACAGGTTTCCACACGCTCGGAAGTTGTAGCTGAACGTGGAATATCACTGGAAGAAATAGAAAAAGGTGTTTCGTTTGTCTTAAAAGAAAATAACAGAGTCATGAAGATGGACACCATTCAAGAAAAATATCTTAAAGAAAACATCAAACAGGTACTCGCTAATTACCATAGAGATTCGCCGACATTCACCAGGGAGAAGACCGAAGCAAAGTTGAGGAACATGGTGGCTACCGCCTTACAGATTAAAGCAGATGAAAACGGTCTTCACGTAGAAATATATATCAATGACCTTGGCATGTTGACTGTCAAACATAGACAGTACGGCAGCAAACCAAGTTTTGGAATATCTACTAATCTTCAGGGATTGTTTGGTGAAAAGACCGGTACTACCAAGCTTTCCGAAGCAGGACAGGATGTTTCAGGCTATATAGGAGGTGACCTTGCTCTGGGAGACGGACAGTATCTGCACGGCGGTAAGGGCACAATGACAGATGGAATAATTGTTCAATATGACAAAGAACTTGGACATCGACTTGTGGATATTGAAGATGAACAAGGCAGAGTCATTGGACAGAAGCTAGTTCAACAATCCAATGAAGAGTTGGTAGGTAAAGATGTCGAAGGATACGTTCACATCACACAAAATTCTGTCGTCTATCAAATTGGTGCTAATCATAAGCAAACAGTTGCATTTTCTTTTAATGATCTACGCAGCGAACAAATCGCTCGAGGTGTAACAAATAAAAGTCAATTCAACAGCCTGGCAGATATAGACCTGACAAACACTGCCGGCGCGCAGGATTCAATTATGTTGATTGATAACGCAATTATGGAAATTGGAGTGTTGAGAGGAAATCTTGGTTCATTTCAGAGAAATTCATTGGAATCAAATTTAAGAAACTTGCGAGTCTCAAGCGAAAATTTGACTAATGCAGAGTCAGTCATTCGTGACTCTGATATGGCTGCGGAAATGAGTGATTTTACGAAAAATCAAATCTTGATTGCATCCGGAACTGCGATGGCCGCACAGGCTAATCAAATTCCGAAGTCAGTCCTGCAGCTTCTTGGAAGTGCGACGAATTAAAAAGATTTAAGGCTCAGAATTCAAGATTTAAGGTTGAAGGTCACGATACTTGGCCCTTATCTTATTTTTTGAGCCTTGCCGCTTGTCGCTTGCAAAAGTAATTCTAAA
>DTUH01000147.1 GCA_012964265.1 Candidatus Lambdaproteobacteria bacterium | reverse complement strand
AAAGCCCTCCTCCAAACATGGCGAGCATTGCGAAGCAAAGCCCTTTGATTTGATCACTCACAAATTACTTTCTTAATTTAAGAATTTTTTTACTTACATTTCATTCTCTATTTTTGACCTTTGAGAAGTCAAGAAAATTTACATCATTGCAAAAACATGGTACTATTGCCTTTTCGTTTTTTAAGCCTCTCAACTCGTCTGAATTAATCTACTAAAAATGCAACTTGTCGGCATTGGTTTTGCGAAATCACCATGGAACTCATTGGTTACGCAACTCCAGAAACAGGTCTCCCACCAATTGAACAGCAAGTTGTTTGATGATTCAGGTTTATATTCGGAATCAGAAACTGCAACAAAAGAATTTCAAGATGTTCCTGAAGAAATTGTGAAGCTCAAACCTGACTGGATTTTATTTTCACCAGGTGCTTTTGAGGCTCCGGAAGTTTGTCTCAAAATACTGGAAGAGCTGCAAAAAATGTCTGAAAAAAACGTCCGCTATGTGATGGTGGTTGACGATTTATACCCTGATATTTCTGCGTTATTAGAACTCCAGCCTGTCATTGAATTGGTCAACAAAATGCAGTTTAAGCTTTCTGCACCGGAGTTGCTGCTGACTCATCACATCCGCAGTTTCCCCAGAATTCGTTTGGATTTGGAGTTTGAGACAATGGATTACTCAAATTATTCCGGAACACTTGTGCGGCAATCGGCGAGTGACGTGCCGCTCAATACTCTCGTTCCTTTAAAAAATATTCGGAAATTTGAAACTAAAAATGGAGACATTGCTCCGGAAATATGGCTGCAGAACTTTTTGCAAACTCAGGACAAGGTGGTTCATCCGGAACAAGTAGTGGGAATTCTTCGTGAAAAAAACGGCTGCTACCTTTTTCCGGGAATTCCTTTTAATTCAATCCAGAATCTGAAATTTGGAAATACTAAGATTGAACATCTTATACGTCAGGGCGAATGCACTTTGAAAAATCCTCCTTTCAAACGTTTCATTGCAAACATGAAGCAGGAACACAAAACGTGGTTGAAAGAGAAAGAGAGCTCTAAAATAAAAATGCCTCCGATTCATTGCCTGGCAAAATACCAGATAGTCAATGCTTTACTGAAAAAATTATTCAGGGAAATAGGGCAGACAAATGTTAAACTAATTTCAGCAATGAATTCCGCTGAAGAGCTTTTGAAAGATTCGGTACGCTGGTTGAAACTGGATGATTTCCCGGAAAATAATTTTAATGCAGGCAACATCGACTGGAACAATGATTTGAGTCAAATTCTTGCACAACTTGTTAATTTCGTTGATTTGAACGATTTGCAAATCGATAATAATTCGGCTGCTTTACCAATCCCGCAAGTGGAATTCGAAATATTGCGGAAAAATTTATTAAGTGAAGAAGCAGAGCTGGAAAGTACAATTCGACAGTCTGAAAGTGCGAACATGCTCTATGCGCAGGAACAGGATGTCCTGCAAAAAATAGCATCTTTTTCCAAACTGCTGCTAGAAGCTTTGGCAACAAGCAGAAGCTGGGAAGATACAGTCGAATCTGCTCAGGAAATTACGCTGCCCAAAATGCTTTTGCTATGTGAAGATGAAAACCTTGCTGCAGACTTAAATCTTAAGTTAACTGAAGTGCAACGAAAGCTCTGGATAAACCCTTACAAGTTTCAGCAAGTGGAAGATTTGACTCAACTCAACACTATTATGATACGTTCATATTTGAAACCTGAAGCACTAATTATTACCACCGCTGCCCGTATTCATTTGGATAATCTTTGCCGTCAAGCACTTGAGCAGAGTGAAAAAGCAGAAACAGTTTTCAATGAGCAAAATGAAAAAATTAAACATGCTAAAACCGATTTGGACTTGATCCAAAAGAATAAACAAAGTCTTGCACTGCGCTGGCTGCAGGTATCGCTAAAACAACTGATATATCGAGATCGCCACTTGTTTCAAACCATTCCGGACAAAGCAGCATGAAAAGTTCACACACTATCCAGGAAATTATCATGCGCCTGAACGATTATTGGAGCAGGCAGGGCTGCATGCTGATGCATCCGTACGATGTTGAAACCGGTGCCGGCACCATGAATCCTATGACTACACTTCGCACAATTGGTCCGGAAGAGTGGAATGTGGCTTACGTCGAACCTTCGAGACGTCCGGCCGATGGACGTTATGGTGAAAATCCAAACCGCCTCTATCAACACCATCAATATCAGGTAATTCTGAAACCGTCTCCGGACAATGTTGAAGAACTTTATCTCGCTTCACTTGAAGCTTTGGGTATCGATCCGCTGGTACACGATATTCGTTTTGTTGAAGACAACTGGGAGGCGCCAACTCTTGGTGCCTGGGGTCTGGGCTGGGAAATATGGCTTGACGGTATGGAAGTGACACAATTTACATATTTTCAACAGGTGGGCGGAATCGCTAGTTCACACACTATCCAGGAAATTATCATGCGCCTGAACGATTATTGGAGCAGGC
>DTUH01000146.1:10372-11818 GCA_012964265.1 Candidatus Lambdaproteobacteria bacterium | reverse complement strand
CGGTTCCGGATCTTCAATCAGGATTACCTCTATTTCCGGCATATCGCCCACAGTCGGCATCAGATAATCGTGCAGATTTTCACTGACTCCCTGGATGTATTCTTCCATCAAAGCCATTCCCAAACCCTGGGCGATTCCGCCGTGGATCTGACCTTCTACCTGAGTTGGATTGACTGCTTTTCCGACATCATGCGCGGCAGCCAGTCTGAGGACTTTAGTTGTACCCAGAAGCGTATCCACTTCAACTTCCGCGATTTGCGCTCCGAATCCGTAAGTCGCATAGGGACTGCCCTGTCGATTTTCATCGAGAGGTGTGGTCGGCGGATCAAAGGTGCCTTCTCCGATTAGTACATCACCGTTCGCCAGAGGCAGAATGTCAGCAAGAATTATTTCATGCCTGCCTGCTTCATCCTTTACAATGAGTTTGCCTCCATCCGAGGTACCGGTTTGCTCAAGGCGCAGGTTTGAGTTTTCGGATGCTTCTGCAAGACGAATGATTTGTGCACGCAGTTCTTCCCCGGCCAGTTGTGCAGCTTTTCCGGAAACAAAAGCTTGCCGTGAGGCAGAAGTTTTTCCTGCGTCTGCAGTCAGGTCAGTGTCGCCCATTATAAATTCAAACTGAGTTGCAGAAAGTCCAAGAGCATCTGCGCAAATTTGAATCATGATGGTGTTTGCACCTTGTCCGATATCCATCGCACCGTTATACAAAGTAATTTTTCCCTCAGCGTTTATACCGACTTTCATTGTTGATGGATTTGAAAGTGATGTGTTTCCGCAGCCATACCAGACACTTCCGCAACCGACTCCACGCCTGATATGAGGAGAATTTTGATTAAAAACCTCTGCATCCGCGCGCCATTTTCGCCAGCGTCCCTGAAGAGCTTCACGGCATTCTACCTGTCCCACACTGTTTTCAAGTAATTGTCCGGTGGCGGTTCTGTCACCTTTCCGGAGTGCATTCCTGATCCTGAATTCAAGTGGATCAATATCGGTCTTTTCAGCAAGTTCATCCATTAAAGCTTCGTGGGCAACAGCACCTTGAGGAACTCCAAATCCTCTGAATGCACCTGAAGGAGATTCGTTGGTGAGCAGCGCACGAGTTTCAGCCAAAACGCTCGGTACAAAATAAGGTCCGCTGCAGTGAATCGGGACACGGTCCGCCACCGTCGGTCCCCATGAAGCATAGGCTCCGGTATTGAAATCACCGTGATATTCAAAGGCGGTCAACTTTCCGTCACGGGTACAACCCGCTTTGGCGCTCATCCGAACCGGATGTCTTTTGGTAGTGGAAGCCAGCGATTCCGGACGCGTGTAAATACAACGCACCGGCCTCTCCAAAATCCAGGCTGCAATTGCAACCAGTGGTTGTAATGAGAGATCCAATTTTCCGCCAAAACCACCGCCGACTGCAGATGGAATAATTCGAATCTGTTCCGGATCAACTCC
>DTUH01000146.1:0-10362 GCA_012964265.1 Candidatus Lambdaproteobacteria bacterium | reverse complement strand
AAGAGCTTGTAGAACAGATCCGTGAGAATCCGTATTTGCAATATTTTCTTGGCCACTTCATCACGATCCATGTAGGGCGTTTGTGTGCAGACAAAAATTTCCAGGCGATGGCCGACTTTACGGGCATAACCTGCTTCGGGTTCAATGTAACCGTGTTCAACGGCCGAAGTTGTCCACTGTCCTTCAACTACAATGTCAGATTCTGAAAAAGCCTTTTCAACATCACTTTTTTTCAGAAAACCTCTGGCCAGGATATTGTCCGGAATTTGGGACTGGACCGGTTCCAGTTTTCCGGATAGTGCTCTTTCCCAGCCGCGGACTGCCTCAAGAGCTTCCCATTTTAAACCCAAATCATCATCTGTCACGGATTCTACACTTTCCCTGTCGCCAACTAATGCGAGCACGGCCTCTCCTCTGAAACGCACATGACCTTTGGCTAAAACAGGTTGATCTTTAATATGGGGGTAAATTCCGAAACCATTATTTCCAGGCACGTCATCTGCAGTCAAAACCCTGACTAATCCCGGAAATTTCAGCAGTACTTTTTCAGGGTCGGCATGTGTGAATTTTGCCCGTGGATGCGGGGAGCGGACGGCCCGGAGCCAAAGTGAGTCTTCCGGAGCCTTATCTGCACCGAAGATTTCTTCTCCGGTCATTTTTTTGTATCCGTCAACTTTCGGCATCCGCGTGCCGACGTATTTTTGTTTTTTGATTTCTGAATGCTGATTTTCGATTTCAGGAGCAGAGGACGTAGATGAAGATTGTCCGGCTTTGAGTACAGCCTGCACGATTTTTGTGTATCCTGTACAGCGGCACAACACGCCGCCCAGCGCATCAAGAACCTGTGGTTCAGAGGGATTTGGCGTTTGATCCAACAACGATTGTGCAGCCATCAACATTCCGGGAGTGCAAATGCCGCACTGTGCCGCACCTTCATCCAGGAACGCCTGTTGAAGAGGTGACAGGTTCCCATTATTTGAAAGCCCTTCCACTGTCAGGACACTGCGCCCCTCAAGTTGTGCAGCAGCTGTCAAACAGGCATTGTGCTGTTCTCCATCAATTTGGATTGTGCATGCACCACAGTCTCCTGCATCACAGCCGACTTTGGTTCCGGTCAATCCCAAATCCTCCCGGAGTACTTCGGAAAAACGGCGCAGCGGATTTACGGAAATGGTTTGCGGAGAATCATTCAGCATGAATGAAACTGAAATATTTTCGGTATTCTTCATGTACGTTTTACACCCTTAACAGCACGCTGCAGCAATTCGGAAACGACGGTTTTTCGAAAAGACGCAGAAGCACGGATATCATCAATCGGCTGCAGTGATTCCAAATGCCGGGTTTGTATTTCTAATGAATTGAGCTCTTGTCCAACCGCTTCTTTTTCGAGCATCCTGAGCCGTTTTGCAACAGGTGAACATGCACCTACTGCAACTTTGAGCTGCAAAATCTCATTTGCTTCATTCAGTTCGGCAACAACACCTACCATCACAATTGAAATTACCAGATAGCTGCGTGTTCCCAATTTCTCAAAATTACCGACCGCGTTTTCACCAGGACGAGGAATGAATATTCCACTGACAAGTTCATCAGCTTTCCTGGCGGTTTTACGGTTCCCAAGAATAAATTCTTCCAGAGGAAGTGATCTTGTGTTCTGCCTTGATTTCAGTTGTACTTTTGCATCAAGTGCCATCAAATTCGGAACAGCATCTGCCGCAGGAGAAGCATTGCAGATGTTCCCGCACAATGTACCTGCATTTTGAGTCTGAATACCGCCAATTGTCTTTGCGGCTTTCTTCAGGCCATCGAATGCGGGCGGCAGTTCAGTGTCAACTAAGTCCGTCCATGTGGTCAGAGCACCAAGTAAAAAGCCTTTCTCTGTTTCCTGAATGGAGCGCAGTCCGGGGATTCCGCTTAAATCGAGAACATTTTCAGTAATCTGTTTTCCAACTCTAGCTGGATAAAAATCCGTTCCACCAGCGAGCAAAGTACAGGATTGCTCATTCAATGCGGCGATAGCGTCTTCAAGATTGTCCGGTCGAAAATACTGAAACATTGGCAATTGTGTCTCTTAACAGGATAAGGCGGAAAACTATTTTGTTTAATTTTTCAATATGTTTTGTCTACTAATCAGCCTACCTTAAGAGAGCCTCGATGACAACTTTAAAGACGTCACAGGTAATTTTGAACTCCCTTTGAAAATTTGAATTTTGTCTACGTAAAACCAAAACATAAAACATGACTGAATTTCAGTTCAAAAGCCGATAAGAATCTTGCCCACAAAAAGTATTTCATGTACTATGCTTATTGATCTCTCTTCCTAAAACTGTCCATATCAAAATGTTCACCCATCTACATCTGCACACACAATATTCCCTGCTTGAAGGGGCTATCCGCATAAAAGATCTGGTTGGTGCACTTAAAAGCAAAGGCTTTGAGTCGTGTGCAATTACTGATCATGGCAACATGTTTGGTGCGGTTGAGTTTTATCACGCGTTGAAAGACTCAGATTTGAAGCCGATTATCGGTGTCGGAGCATCTGTAATCGAAGGTGAATTTAATGAGACAACCGGTGATTCCGGGCGTAACAGCAACTCCCCCGGACAGACACAGTTTCTTTGTCAAAATCGCCTGGGTTATTACAATCTCGGCTATATGGTGAGCCTCAGTTATACCGAAGGAAAAGTCAATGGAGTACCATGTATCAATCATCATTTGCTGGAAAAACACAGCGAGGGTTTGATTGCTCTCAGCGGCGGTATGAATGGGGAAATCAACCGTTATTTTCTTGCAGGACGTCCGGAAGACGCACGTCGAGTCGCGCTCTGGTACCGGGATGTTTTTGCAGGTCGTTACTATATCGAGCTGCAAAATACAGGACTTCCGGAACAATTGGGATTGAACAAGCAGTTAATCAGGATAGGACATGAACTCGGGATTCCACTTGTTGCCACAAACGATTGTCATTATCTCACTCCAGAAGAAGCTGAGGCGCAATACATTCTCTGGCTGATGGGCTTGCAGCGCAGAGTAACTGACGCAGAAGTTCCTCTTCAGTCTGGAAACCAGCGCTACTTAAAAAGTGCGGAAGAAATGCTGTCAGCTTTTGCAGAACTCCCACTGATTGCTCTGGAAAATACGAGTATAATTGCAGAGCAATGCGAACTTTCCCTCGAAAATAATAAAATCTTTCTTCCGCAAATTTCCACAAGAGAAGATGAAACGGTCGATTCAAAATTGCGTGATGATGCAAAAAAAGGTCTGGAAAAAAGAATTGCAAAACTTTTTGAACTGTATGAACCGGAAGTCTCTTTTGAAGAATTTCGTCAGCCTTATTCAGAGCGTTTAAGTTTTGAACTGGACGTAATCATTCAAATGGGGTTTCCGGGATATTTTTTAATTGTTTCCGAGTTTATCAAATGGGCAAAAGATAATGGGATTTCAGTCGGACCCGGAAGAGGATCCGGAGCAGGTTCGCTGGTAGCCTATGCTCTACTGATCACGGATATTGATCCACTGCATTATGGGTTGCTCTTTGAGCGTTTTCTGAATCCATACCGTGTCAGCCTGCCTGATTTTGATATTGATTTTGATGTAGAGGGCAGAGAAAAAGTTATAGAGCATGTGCGTGAAAAATATGGCGAAAAAAATGTATGTCAAATTTCCACCTTTGGTTCCCTCAAAGCCAAAGCTGTAGTTCGCGGTGTAGCGCGAGTGCTGGATTTCCCTTATTCGGAAGCTGATAAAATAGCGAAATTGGTGCCAAATGATTTGAATATCACACTCGATCAGGCACTCGAAAAAGAACCTGAATTGGCAGTCCTTGCCAGTGAAGGCAGTGAAAATGAGCAGCGCTTGATTAAGTTCAGTCGGCAGCTGGAAGATTTGAACACACATCTGGGAACGCACGCAGCCGGTGTAATCATTATGAATCAGGATATCCGTGAAGTGATGCCTGTCTGCACTGGAAAAGAAGGCACGCTGCAGTCGATGTATCCAATGAAATATGCAGAGGACCAGGGCGCGGTCAAGTTTGATTTCCTCGGTTTGCAAAATCTTTCCACCATTGACAATACACTGGACTTGATCAGTAAAAGCCGCCTTGATTCAGCCAGGGTAGATATCTCTCGCATTGCAATGGACGATCCTTTAACTTTTGATTTGTTTTGCCGTGCGGATACCATAGGAGTTTTCCAGCTTGAATCGTCAGGCATGAAACGCCTGGTTTCAAACATGCAGCCCTCAGCGTTTGAAGACATTGTCGCGATTTTGGCTCTTTATCGTCCGGGCCCTTTAGGTTCCGGAATGGTTGAGGATTATGTGCAGTGCAAACATAAAAGAAAGCGAGTTGTTTTTCCACATCCACTGATGGCGGACATTCTGAAGGAAACGTACGGGGTGCTGGTTTATCAGGAGCAGATAATTAAAAGTGTACAGGTTCTGGCTGGATTTTCGTTGGGACAGGCGGATTTACTACGTCGTGCGATTGGAAAAAAGACTCCTGAGATTCTGGCGGAACAGCGGATACAATTTGTAGAAGGCTGCTTGAAAAATACGGAATTTGTGGAGCAATGTCCACAGGAGAGCACACCTGAAGAAAAAGCCAATGAAATATTTGATACAATTAATTATTTTTCCGGATATGGATTTAACAAGTCTCACAGTGTAGCCTATGGTATGATTTCCTATCAAACTGCATATCTTAAGGCACATTATCCGGTGCAGCTGATGGCAGCGTTATTCAATGGTTCAGTCAACAATCAGGACAACATTATCAATTACATCAGTGAATGTAAGTCCATGGGAGTCAAAGTTTTACCTCCGGATGTGAATCACAGTGCAAAAACTTTTACGGTAGCTCCGACGGAATTTAGAATTACAGCTATAACACTGTCGCATTTTGAGCGTGATTTCGCAGGCGGCAAACCTTTAAAAGATTCATTTACGGAAAACTGGCTGGAACCACTCCGGAGGTCTTTAAAGAAACTAAAAAATCGGGATTTCAAAGATGAAGATGAATTCCTGAAAATAATTAAACTGAACACGGAAGGAGAAAGCGGACACTCTCAAGCATTTACATTAAATCCAGGAAGTTCCTTTGCGGAATGGCTACGCAGGGAGGCAAGAGTTGAAGTGATTCGTTTTGGCTTGAATGCAGTAAAAAATGTGGGCGGTAAAGCGGTTGATGCTATTTTGAAAGTCAGGAGCGAACATGGACAATTGACTGATTTTATGGAATTTATGAAGAAAGTTAACTTGAATGAAGTTAATCGTAGAATGTTGGAAACCTTGGTCAAATGCGGAGCTTTCGACTCGCTGCATGAAAATCGCGCACAATTATTCGCTGCGCTCGATGCCGCGTTTCATTTAGCACAGGAATTTCAGCGTGCTGAAGAACCATCTCAAGATTCCTTTTTCGACTTGATGGATGAGGGTGATGCGAAGGCTACCGAAACTCAACTTGAATTTCCGGAAGTCAGAAATTGGCCTAAACGGGAACGTCTCAAGCAGGAAAAGGCGGCACTCGGATTTTATGTTTCAGGGCATCCGCTGGACAGTTATTCTTCTGAAATGAAACTACTGGCAACAACAACGGCAAAATTGAAAGAAGGTACACACGCAGAAAAAAATAAAGTATCTTTAATCGGAATTGTCGTAAATAACACCGTCCGTCTGAACCAAAGCAATGAAAAGTTTGCCATTGTTACTCTTGAAGATACACGGGGAACCATTGAGATTCCTGTCTTTGCTTCGGTTTATGAGAAGGTGGAAGAACTGCTTGAAAGCGACGAACCGCTTTTGATTTCCGGACGGGTGAAATTTCGTGATGAAGAGGTGGGAATGTTTGTGGACAATGTACGCAGGCTCAGTGAAATCCGGGAAGCTGAGGCAAAAAGCATGGTTATAAAAATTGGCACAGAACCTTTGAAACAGGAAGCAATAAATTTGCTTCGGAGTACACTGCAAAAATATTCCGGAGACAGGCCTTTCTCATTTTCAGTTCAAACACCGGAAGCCGCTTCTGTTACCATCACTCCGGAAGAGCAGATCAGTATAACTTCAGAACTGATTGAAGAACTGGAAGAACTCCTCCCTTTCCAGACTTTAGAATTTAGTTATTCATCAAAAAGTAAACTCCATTAATTTAAAGAAAAAATCTCGTTTTTTGACCTTATTTTTAGTATGCTTGTTCCGGAGAAAGTACAGGATCTGAGAGATTTAATCAACGGAATAGAAAGAGTGTTCATTGTTAAGTTTTAACTACAAATGCAGTCAGTGCTCCGCAACTTATGAGATTGTTCCGGAACTGATGCTTTGTCCGGACTGCTCGGCAACGCAGAAATCCGGACAGCCGCTGAATGGTGTTCTGGAAGTGGAATGGAAAGGTACTCCTGAAAGTGAAAATCCTTTAGATTTTTTACCGGTGGAACGGCAGTATTTTCCGGCAATTCCGGTTGGAAATACTCCACTTTGGCATCCGGAAAATTTGTTGTCAAAATATGGTTTTCCGGAATTATATTTGAAAGATGACGGAGCAAATCCTACCGGTTCACTAAAAGACAGGGCTTCCTTTTTGGTGGCGGCGTTTGCGCGCAAATACGCTATCCGTGAAGTTGTGGTCGCCTCTACAGGAAACGCGGGCTCGTCCATGGCTGGAGTCGGTGCTGCAGCCGGGTTGAAAATTAAGCTCTTTTTGCCCAGGACAGCACCTCCTGCAAAAATGATCCAGGCATTGCAGTATGGAGCGGATGTCGTACTTGCAGAGAAAAATTACGATCAGGCTTTTGCGCTTTCACTGGAATACTCAAATACTCATGGAGGAATGAACCGCAACACGGCTTACAATCCAATGACTGTGGAAGGCAAGAAAACGGTTTCAATCGAAATTTTAAATCAGCTCAAAAAAGCACCGGATCATGTTTTTGTCGGAGTTGGAGACGGCGTCATTTTGTCGGGCATTTACAAAGGATTCCGGGATCTGCTGCAGCTTGGCAGGATTGTCAAAATACCCACAGTTCATGCGGTACAGGCTTCCGGAAGCGCCGCTATTTACCGTGCTATGGAATCCGGTGTTTTTGATGGGAAGCCTGCAAAAACCGTTGCGGACTCAATTTCAGTCGATGTTCCCAGCAACGGGCATCTTGCACTGAAAAATTTGAAAGATTTCGATGGCAGATGTATTACTGTCACAGATGAAGAAATCCTTTCTGCACAAAAAGAACTTTCTTCGGATTGTGGACTTTTTTCAGAACCGGCCGCCGCCGCCGCTTATGCGGGGTTTTTGAATCAGAAACGGTCTCTGGATTCCGGTGAAACCTGTGTGGTGCTACTGACTGGAAACGGACTGAAAGATATCGGTTCTGCGGCAAAAAATATTATTATTCCTGAAAAGGCTGTCAATTCGCTTGATGAAATTTCTTAAAAATGATGTGCTTCTAAAAAGTAAAAATGACAACTTCTTACGATTCCATCAAAAATAAACTGCCAAAATTATAAGCTAAAAAAATATGATCGATTTAACAATAAACGAAGCAAAAATTCAGCAGAACGCAAAACACTGCCGCGAACGTAAAATCAAACTTCCCACCTTCGGACAGATGCAGAATCCGGAAACAATTTCGGAAGAAATCAAGGACGAATTGAAAAACGTGAGTTTGTGGGAAACACATCCCGCCAATTTATTTCGGATTAGCTGGAAAAATGAACCCGTCTTAGATGGAGGTGGTTTCGGCGGTGTAAATTATGTGGTGATTCCTCCTGAGCTTTCCGGCGTCAAAGCAAAAATTATCGCACTGGTCGGCAAGTGGTTTCCAACAGGCGCGCACAAAGTCGGGGCCACGTACGGCTGTCTGGCTCCGGCATTGACCACAGGACAATTTTGTCCGGCAGAAACCAAAGCAGTCTGGCCCTCTACCGGAAATTACTGCAGAGGCGGGGCTTATGTTTCTTCACTACTGGGTTGCGATTCTATTGCGATTTTACCTGAAAACATGTCGCGCGAACGTTTTGATTGGCTGGAGAAAGTGGCCGGAGAAGTGATTGCAACTCCTGGTTGTGAAAGCAATGTGAAAGAAATTTTTGACAAATGCTGGGAACTGAAAAGCACGCGAAACGATATCCAGATTTTCAATCAGTTTGAAGAGTTTGGAAATCCGCTTTGGCATTATATGATAACTGGCAAAGCTGCGGAAGAAGCTTTGAAGCAGGAAATGGGTGCAAACGGACACGTTGCCGGAGCAATTTCATCTTCCGGATCGGCGGGTTCAATGGCTTTTGGATATTATCTGAAAGAAAAATTCCCCGGTTCTAAATTGGCAGTTGCGGAAGCTCTGCAGTGTCCTACTTTGCTGAACAATGGTTTTGGAGATCACCGAATCGAAGGCATCGGCGACAAACATGTTCCCTGGATTCACGACTGCAAAAACACGGACATGGTGATTGGGGTTGATGATGAGGCTGCAGTCCGTCTGCTACGGCTTTTCAATGAAAGCAAGGGGCGGGAGACCCTGGCACACTACGGTGTGGAACCGGAATTTGTGGAACAGCTGGATCTGTTGGGTATATCCGGAATTGGAAACGTGCTTGCCGCAATCAAATTCGCAAAATATTTTGAGTTGACTAAAGATGATTTCGTGGTAACAATTCTGACGGATTCAATGGAACTTTACGGTTCGCGCATCGAAGAACTGGCTGCGGAACGAGGACAATACACAAACATTGATGCACACAAAGATATGCAGCTGCTGATGGATTCCGGAATTGATAATGTGCTGGAATTAACACATTATGAAAAGAAAAGAATTCATAATCTCAAATACTTTACATGGGTTGAACAGCAGGGACGAGAGTTGTCTGAACTGAATGAACAATGGTATAATCATGAAGCATATTGGCAAAACATCTTTGCACTCGCTCCACAAATTGATGATTTGATTGTGGAATTTAACCGGCAAATTGACGCGGCATAGAATTGCTAAACCGTTGTCTCATCAAATAATTCCCTGCCTATCAGCATTCGCCGAATTTCGTTTGTGCCCGCGCCAATATCATAAAGTTTGGCGTCACGCAACAACCGTCCTGTAGGATAATCATTGATGTAACCGTTTCCGCCTAAAGATTGAATTGCCTCCAGAGAGACTTTGACAGCATTCTCTGAAGCGAGTAGCAAACAAGCAGCGGTATCTCTGCGGGAGACTTGTTTTTTATCACAACTTTCGGCGACACGATAACAAAAAGCACGCGAAGATTGGAGGGCAGTGTACATGTCCGCAAGCTTGCCCTGCATCAACTCAAAAGTGCCAATGGGCTGGTCAAACTGCCAGCGCTCATGCACGTAAGGCAATGTCACGTCCAATGCGGCCTGCATGATTCCGAGAGGTCCTCCGGAAAGTACTACCCGCTCCAAATTCAGTCCACTCATCAAAACTTTCACCCCTTGATTTGCTTCACGTACCACATTTTCATCCGGAATTTCACAATCCTCAAAAACAAGTTCACAAGTATTGGAACCCCGCATTCCGAGTTTGTCCAGCTTCTGCGCCGTTGAAAAACCTTTCATCTCTTTTTCAACAATGAAAGCAGTCATTGCTTTCGAACCCTGATCTTTGGGTGCAGTACGCATGTACACGATTAAGACGTCTGCATCCGGCCCGTTTGTAATCCACATTTTGGAACCATTTGCAACCCAGTATTCGCCGCGTTTTTCCGCATTGCAAGCCATCGATCCGACCACATCTGAGCCTGCTCCCGATTCTGACATGGCCAATGCTCCGACATGTTCACCTGAACAAAGTTTAGGAAGATATTTTTGTTTTTGTGCTTGACTGCCGTTGATCTGGAGTTGATTGACACATAAATTCGAGTGCGCTCCGTAAGATAATCCGACCGAAGCAGATGCTCTGGAAATTTCCTCGACTGCTACCAAATGTGCTAAATAAGTCATTTCGGAACCTCCATATTCTGCCGAAACGGTCATTCCCAATAATCCCAAATCACCGAGTTCTTTCCACAAATGTTGTGGAAACTCGTTGTCACGGTCAACGTCTTCGGCAATCGGTGCAATGCGTTTTTCGGCAAACTGTAGCACCGTTTCCCGGAGCATGTCTACTTCTTCATTCAGTTTAATATCCCAGTTCATTTTTATTTAACTTTAGTTTTTTTCAATTCACGGAAAAAACAGGTCGGTGCACCGGTATGACACGCAGGTCCGGTTTGATGAACTTTATATAGCAGGGTGTCTTCATCACAATCCACCAGCACCTCCACAATTTGCTGAAAATGTCCAGAGCTCTCCCCTTTTTTCCAGAGGGCATTCCGGGAACGTGACCAGTAGTGTGCAAATCCGGTTTCCTGTGTTTTTTG
>DTUH01000145.1 GCA_012964265.1 Candidatus Lambdaproteobacteria bacterium | reverse complement strand
ACATACCATCACGTGGATTAATCGGTTACCGCAACGAGTTTTTGACAGATACCCGAGGTACCGGGATTCTGAATTCCTATCTCTCTGGATATGAACCATATCGAGGCGATTTTCCGATACGCTTTACGGGATCAATTGTTTCTGATCGTCAGGGAAAAAGCGTGCCCTATGCGCTTTTCAATTTGGAACCGAGAGGAATATTGTTCATCACCGCAGGTGAGCGCGTGTATGAAGGAATGATAATTGGAGAACATAATAGGGACTCTGATCTAAACGTGAATCCCTGCAAAGAAAAGAAACTCACCAATCACCGGGCATCCGGCAAAGATGAAAATACTGTGCTGACACCGATTATCCCTATGACTTTAGAAAGAGCAATTGAATTCCTCCGCGAAGGTGAGATAGTTGAAGTCACACCGGCAAATATCCGTTTGCGTAAGGTGCTGCTTTCAGCAACAGGACGTCATACTGCCCGGCCTCCAAAATCCTGATTCTTGCTAAGTTCATAAATTAACCCGGAAAGAATTGAAACCATGTTCAGTAGCAAGGCCTTTAGTGAAGGATTGAAATCAAGTTTACCAATTGTGGCAGGCTATCTTCCTGTGAGTTTTGCTTTTGGAGTGGCCGCAGAAGGTGCTCAATTCGATACCTTCTCCGCAGTTTTTACTTCACTCTTCATTTATGCAGGAGCCAGCCAGTTTGCACTGGTTGGTTTGCTCAAAGATGGTGTTCCCATTCTGACTGCAGCATTGATTACTCTCGGACTGAATATCAGGCATTTCCTCTATGGTCCCGGTTTATCCCGGCAAACCGAAAATTTTTCTTTGAGAGCGCGCCTGGTCGCGGCCTTTGGCCTGACTGATGAGGTATTTGCAGTCGCATTCTCACGAATCGGAATCATGCCCCGAGAATCACGGTTCTGGTGGCTCATGGGTTTGGAATTCGGAGCATATTCATGCTGGTTCGGAGGTACTCTAGCTGGAAGCATCAGCGGAGATCTTTTGCTCAGTCATTATTCTTTTTTAAGACCCGCGCTTTCATTTGCACTGCCCGCTCTTTTTTTAAGCTTGCTGTTTTCAATGCTCAACAGCAGTACACGCCTGGCAGTAATTATTTCTCTGCTCCTTGCTGCAGCTTTCCATTGGAACGGTTACTCAGAAATAGGAATAATTGCCGCGGCTTTAATTGGGCCGAGCGTCGGAATTATCGGCAGGAGATACCAATGAAGACTGATTTTTACGTAGCTGTTCTACTGATTGCAGTTGGAACTTATCTCATTCGTGCAGTTCCGTTTGTACTCAGTTCAAAAAAAGTAACAGGGAATAAAAACCAGCCTCAAATCAAGCTCTTCTTTCAACTGATGGGGCCTTCAATGATTTCCGCATTGCTGGTTGTTTCAGTAGAATCTCCTCTGGCAACATTGAATTATACTCAACTGATAAACGCTGCGCTGGGTTTTGCGGGAGTAGGAGTCAGTCACTGGCTGTGGAATAATTCCGGAATCAGTGTACTTGCGGGAGTAGCCTGTTTTACTGCTGCACTCTTGTTTTTATAACAACTGAAATATCCGGATTTCTGTGTGTTATCAAATAAGCTTATTCGTCAGTTTCCGGCTGATCAAAACTCAAGCGTCCCAATTTTCCTGCCCGGAAATCCCGCAGCAGCAAACTCTCTGCACGCGGATGATCAATGGCTCCGCCGCTTTTCAGGCAACCGCGCTTTTTGGCAATTCTTTCAAGCAAATCTCCGGGAAGCAAATCAAGGTCTTCCTGAGCAAGGTGATAATGCCGCAGTAACTGTTCCGGTTCTTTCTGCAGTAAAATACCAAGCAAATAATCACTGAGCAGAGAGGTTCCGACAATTGAGTCTTTGATAGCACCGGTTATCGTCAACCGCAAACCTGCTTCACGATTTTCTATTTTCGGCCACAAGATTCCCGGCGTATCCAAAAGTTCAACATCCTTACCGAGTTTGATCCAGTCCTGATGTTTCGTCACTCCCGGAGTCGGTCCTGTTTCAGCAGCTTTACGTCTAGAAAGCCTGTTTATCAAACTGGATTTACCAACATTTGGAATTCCGGTTATCAGCAATTTCAGTGACGGAGGACGAATTCCACGCCTGCGGAAAGTCGACCATTTTTCCTGCATCAATTTGCGTGAAATCGGTAATATTTTGTTTAGATCACGCTGATTTAAAGCATCAATAAAAAGGAACGGAATGTCAGATTTTTTAAATATTTCGGACCAGTTCCTGGTTATCTCAACATCCGCAAGTCCGGTTTTATTGAAAAGCAGGATCCGCTTTTTTTGATGCAGCAATTCCTCAAAATCATGATTTACTGAAGAAACAGGAATTCTCGCATCGCGCATTTCCAGCACCACATCAACACGTTTCAGCTGTTTTGCCAGTTCTTTTTTGGCCTTTAGCATGTGTCCGGGATACCAGTTAATATCCTTGGGATGGATATCTTTAAATCTGTCTAAACTGTTGGTATCACTGGTT
>DTUH01000144.1 GCA_012964265.1 Candidatus Lambdaproteobacteria bacterium | reverse complement strand
CAGGCTGGTCACAGGTTCTGGAAAGGGAGTTTCCGGAACACACGGCAATTGGTCCGGTCGGTCAAATAATTCCGTGGAACTTTCCTTTGCTGATGCTTTCATGGAAAGTGGCTCCGGCTTTGGCTGCCGGAAACACGGTTGTGTTAAAACCTGCTGAATACACTTCGCTGACTGCCATCCTCTTTGCGGAAATTTGCGAGCAAATCCGGAGTTTTCAATCTCGTGACAGGTCCCGGTGAAACCGGATCATTGCTCGTAAAACATCCGGATTTGAAAAAAATAGCCTTTACCGGATCGACTGATGTAGGTCGATTGATCCGGGAAGCCACGGCTCACACCGACAAAAAACTGACGCTTGAACTTGGAGGAAAGTCGCCTTTCATCGTTTTTGAAGACGCGGATCTGGACAGCGCAATTGAGGGTGTGGTGGACGCGATCTGGTTTAATCAGGGGCAAGTCTGCTGCGCTGGTTCACGTTTGCTGGTGCAGGAAAGCGTTGCGGAAAAAGTAATAGAGCGCCTGAAAAAACGGATGGCAAAACTGCGTGTCGGAGATCCGTTGGACAAAAGCATGGACATGGGCGCAATCATTGCCCCGATTCAAAAAGAACGTATCCGAAACCTGGTTGAACAGGGCAAAAAGGAAGGCGCAGAGGTTTGGCAATGGCATGGCACTTTGCCACAAAAAGCCGGAAAATCGGGCAAAACCGTAGGCGGATGCTATTTTCCACCAACTTTTTTAACAAACGTTTCACCTGCATCAACGGTTGCGCAAACAGAAATTTTCGGACCGGTTTTGGTTTCAATGACTTTCCGCACTCCGGATGAAGCGGTGATGCTGGCCAATAACAGTGCGTACGGATTGGCCGCCAGTGTCTGGAGCGAAAATATAAATCAGGCCCTGCACGTTGCACCAAAGCTCAAATGCGGCGTGGTTTGGATCAACTGCACAAATCAGTTCGATGCATCCGTCGGATTCGGAGGTTACCGCGAAAGCGGCTATGGTCGTGAAGGCGGACACGAGGGAATGTTTGAGTACCTCAAGAAGAAGGAATCCGGAAATGCAAAAGACGAATTCCGAATTCCGGTGCCGAAGATCAAGGCATCGACAAACGGTACTTTATCGCTGGACCGTACGGCAAAGCTGTACATCGGCGGAAAACAGACACGTCCGGACTCAGGTTATTCGCTAAACGTTGTCAATGCAGACGGTTCACTGGCCGGTGAAATCGGTCACGGCAACCGCAAAGACATCCGGAATGCCGTAGAAGCCGCCCACAAAGCTTCCGGATGGCAGAGCAGCACTCCGCATTTACGGGCGCAAATTCTCTATTTCCTGGCAGAAAATCTGGAAACAAGGGCTGTAGAATTTCAAAACCGAATCATGCAACTGACAGGGGTTTCCAAAAAACAGGCCGGATTTGAAGTAAAAACTGCAGTGAGTCGGATTTTCACCTACGCGGCATTGGCTGATAAACACGAAGGACTGATTCATCAACCGCCGATGAGGGGACTTGCTTTGGCCTTAAACGAGCCGATTGGCGTGATGGGGCTTGTCTGTCCGGATGAAACACCGCTGTTGGGAATGCTTTCAATGCTGCTTCCGGCTATTGCGATGGGGAATACGGTGGTGCTTGTACCATCGCGTCCATTTGCTTTGGTGGCCACGGATTTTTATCAGGTACTGGAAACCTCAGATGTACCTTCCGGAGTGCTCAACATCGTTACCGGAGATGCAGCAGAGCTTGGTTCCGTTCTGGCAAAACATGATGATGTGGAGGGACTGTGGGTAGTCGGAACCGCGGAAGAATGCACGAAAATGAAAAAATTCAGTGCCGGAAATATGAAAATTATCTGGACCAACAATGGAAAACAGCTGAACTGGTTTGACAAAAAACCATCCGAAGGACGGGAGTGGATGCGGCGTGCGGCACAGGTGAAAAATGTCTGGATTCCATACGGTGAGTGAAGCTGATGCGGGGATATTTCGGCGTAGGAATTGAACAATCCAGCAAACCCATGAATGCAGGAAACTTGTTTCGGACAGCACATGCCTTTGGTGCCAGTTTCCTTTTTACTGTTAATGCGGATTATTCAGTTAACAAAGCAAAATCAGATACGTCGGTAGCTCCTCGAAATGTGCCGTGGTATGATTTCAGTTCTGCTGAAGACTTAAAACTTCCCGGAGGATGTGCTTTGGTTGGAGTTGAGTTTCTCGAAGATGCTGTGGAACTTCCGGTTTTCCGCCATCCGACGAATGCAGCCTATATTCTTGGACCTGAAATGGGAAATCTCAGTCCGGAAATTTTGGAACGCTGCCAACATGTAGTAAAAATCCCCACCATTTTCTGCCTTAATGTGGCCACAACCGGTGCTATTATTCTCTATGACCGACTCCGTACCCTCGGTAACTTTGGGGAACGTCCCGTGAGCACCTTAGGAGAGCCGCTACCGCCGCTGGAACACGTTCAAGGTGGTCCAATTAAGCGCAAGCCTAAAAACAAA
>DTUH01000143.1 GCA_012964265.1 Candidatus Lambdaproteobacteria bacterium | reverse complement strand
CGTTCTGTGTCAATCAGAATAAATGCCGCAACCATGAGTGTTAAAAACAAGGTAAAAACAGAGCCGACCACTTTCGAAATCAGTTTACGCCCAAGCCCCAGAAAACGAACCATATCTGCTTTCAAGCGGTTTATACCTTCCTCAGCCAAAAGCGATAACTGAGTGTGCATATCAAGAGGAACTTGCGGATTCTCTTCAATTCCACTTTCTCTACCGATTTTTCTATGCGGAACCACCTCAATTCTATCGGAATCCAACCCACGAATTTCATAAGTATAACCGTCCAGAATTTTCAGTAATTCTCCTTTTTCATTGCTAACAACAGCGCTTTTTCATTGGTTTCAATTTCGGGCAAAGGCTCCACGTTTGGGGGGTCCGGAAACAAAGATGTAATGTCTTTTATTTTTTCATCTAAAACCGGCCCCCATTCTTTGGATATTTTCGTAACTGCTTTTGGAAGTTCCTGTATCATATGTCCCATTTCAGTGGAGACATTCGGTACCACATAGCTGCCGCCGCCGATCAGTACAAGTAAAATCACGAAATAAACCAGCAGTACCGCGAGTCCACGCGAAATGCTGTACGAGCGGATTTTTCTGTGGTGAAGATTTTCAATCAATGGAGCAAGCACGTAAGCCAGAAAACTGGCCAGCAGAAAGGGAAAGAGAATTGTGTTTAAAAACAAAACTATCCCCAGCAGTGTGGCAAGTAAAATTAGTATAACCAGTATCCGGCCGCGGTGGCCGAGAAATTTAAGCATTGTATAATTTTATGAGATTTCTACAGTCGCTAAAAGACTGTCATAAGACAAACAAGGATAGTCTTTTTTATGGATTTTTCAAGCTATTTCGGCTATTCCCTCTGTGGACCACCCATTGCGCGCGGCTGATAATGCCTCAGCAGATAGCAAAGCGTGTTTCCCAAAACTTTCCGGCTGTGTCCGGGCATTACTATCCTGGAAACAGAACCGAGCCGCAGGGCTTCTTCCGGATTGAGCAACTCCCTTTCATAACGTGTAGTCAATTTTGACATAGCCTTATCACGAACAACCGCTGCTTCGTGTTCATCGGTTCCGGAATCCAGACTCTGCTGAAAAATCTTCAGAATCTCCCGGAATTCATCTTTGTAAACGAACTGCCTTCCAGCCGGACCCATCACTGCGATTCTGGCACTTGGCAAAGCAAAAACAAAATCACCGCCGACGTGGTAACTGTTCCAGGCGCAGTATGCGCCACCGAAAGCATTCCGGACAATCATAGTCAGCCGTGGCACACGTAAATCCACGATTGAATCAAGCAGTTCACGCCCTGCCTGAACGACTCCGGCACGTTCCTGTTCTGAGCCCGGTGCATACCCGCTGACATCTTCAAGGAAAATTACCGGAATATTGAACAGATTACAAAAACGAATAAATTTCGTGCCTTTTCTAGAGGCATCCGTGTCAATGTTTCCGGACGCAAAAGCGCTGTTGTTGGCAATGAAACCAACCACATTTCCTCCCATTCTTCCAAATGCGGTGGTCAACTGTTTTGCCCGAACTTGCTGAATTTCAAAATAGTCTCCATAATCCACAATTTGCTGTAATAACAATCGCATATCAAAAGGCGTGTTAAAACCTGTGACTGGATTGGTGAATGTTTTGTGAAGCAGAATTGCCTCCTCTTCAACGTAATCGTCCAATGATAAAGCGGTTGAACGAAACGGAGGAGCGGAGTGATTATTATCCGGAAGATAACGCAAAAGCCGCAAAGCCGAACGCAATGCACCCAACTCATCCGGAGCAATCAGATCAACCACACCACTTTTACTGTGAACTTTCGGCCCCCCCAAATCATCGGCAGTAATGTCTTCACCAAGAGCCTCGCGCACCACATTCGGTCCGGTTAAACCAAAAAAAGTATTTTCCGGTTGAATCACGAAAGAACCCTGCCTTGGCAGGTACGCCCCGCCTCCTGCGTTGTAACCGAACATCAGCATGATAGAAGGCACTACACCGCTGATTTTACGCATTGCCGCAAAAGCTTCGGAATATCCATCAAGCCCTCCTACACCTGCGGGAACAAACGCTCCGGCGGAATCGTTCATGCCGATCAATGGAATTCCGTGTTCTCCCGCCATCAAAATCTGGCGCGCAATTTTGCTTCCGTTTGTCGTGTCCATCGAACCGGCACGAACCGTAAAATCATGACCATAAACCGCAACATCTCGTCCGTCAATGTTAAGAATTCCGGTAACAATTCCGGCACCGTCGAGTTCAGAGCCCCAGTTTTGAAAAGTAATGTGTGCTTCCGCGGAAGTTAAAACTTTGATGCGCTCCCAAACCGTCATCCGACCCTTGCTGTGCTGGACTCTCACCCGGGATTCACCTCCACCCTGCAGAGGTTTTTTCAGCAGCTCTTCGCCGCGCGCGAGCATCTTGTCATAAAGCATTTCTGGGCTTTCTTCAACAAATGCCGTTTCAGCGATTTTTGGGTCAAATGGATTTTCGAGGCTTAGCTCTTCCACA
>DTUH01000142.1 GCA_012964265.1 Candidatus Lambdaproteobacteria bacterium | reverse complement strand
AGCCTCGAATTCCACCGTGAAATTGCCCACTTGCGCACGCGAACAAACACTCTTGGTGCAGTCTTTCGTCTTCGAAACACACTCTCATGGGCCACCCACAGTTTTTTTCAGGAACGTAACTTTCTCTATGTTCAGACACCGATCATCACCGCAAATGATGCAGAAGGCGCTGGTGAAATGTTTCATGTCACTGCGCTTGATTTGGAAAACTTGCCGCGAAACTCTGAGGGAAAAGTTGATTATACCAAAGACTTTTTTGGTACAGACGTGAGTTTGACAGTTTCCGGACAGTTAGGGCAGAAGTCTTTGCGCTGGCATTCACAGATGTTTACACATTTGGTCCAACTTTCCGTGCGGAAAATTCCAACACTTCCCGACACCTTGCTGAATTCTGGATGATTGAGCCGGAAATGGCTTTTACAGATTTAAAGGCGATGCTCGAGTTGACTGAGGAATTTCTGAAATATGTGATTGGTGTTTGCGTGGAGCGTTACGGAGAAGAACTGGATTTTTTGCAAAAAATGTATGAACCGGATCTGCTGGAGACTTTGAATCATATTCACCAAACGCGATTTGAAACACTCACTTATAGTGAGGCAGTTGATATTTTACAGAAATCCGGAGAATCATTTGAATTTCCAGTAAAGTGGGGGGCTGATCTACAGTCAGAACATGAGCGCTATTTGACCGAAAAGCACGTTAAAAAACCGATAAATTTGATCGACTATCCTGTGGAAATTAAAGCATTTTACATGAAGCAAAACGCTGATGAAAAAACTGTTGCAGCTATGGATGTGCTTTTTCCCCGACTGGGAGAAATTGTTGGTGGTTCACAGCGTGAAGATTCTTTGGAAGCACTTTCACACAAAATGAAGGAACATGGACTTCCGGATGAAACATACGATTGGTATCTTGATTTACGGCGATTTGGTTCGGTTCCGCACTCCGGATTTGGTTTGGGATTTGAGCGTCTTGTGCAGTTTGTCTCAGGAATGAAAAATATCCGTGATGTTATCCCATTTCCACGTGTTCCCGGAAACGCAAATTTTTAATGAAAATTCTCATCGGCAGCAACGTTCACTGGTGGAACGCGGAAGCTGCGTATGCCGCTACAATAGCTCAGTTGCTCAAAGAGGCGGGGCATACTGTTTTCGTACTGACCCGTCCTGACTCTCTCAATGCGCAACACCTCAAAGAACGTGGTTTACGTCTGCTGACCCACATTGATCTCAACAGCAATAATCCAATCCTGCTTTTTTCGGCTTACCGGAAACTAAAGAAATTTCTGCTTGATGAACGCATCGATTTGATTAACCCACATCGCTCAGAAGGATTTCCTCTGTTCGTATTTACCGCCCGTGCCGTACGTTCCGTTTGTCCTGAAAAGACTCTTCCTGTTATTCGAACTCGTGGTACAACGAGGCAGTTACTCCAGCATTGGCTGAATCGAAAAATGCACACCGACTGGACAGAATTTTATATTACAACGGGAGAAATAGTTTCGAAGCGTTTGCTGAATAGCGCTGATATTTTTGAGGAAAAGCTGAAAACAATTTATTATCCGGTTGTCTGTCCGGAATTACCTTTGCAGCCGCGAAAAGATTTCAGGAATGAATTTAAAATTCCCGAAAAAGCAAAAGTGCTGGCTGTGGTAGGGCGTATCCGTCCGGTAAAGGGACAGCGTATTTTGCTTCAGAGTTTGAGTCAACTCTTGCCTGAATTTCCGGATTTGGTGCTGCTCATTCCGTATAGAGACACAGCTGTAAATGAGCCGGAAATGCAGGCACTTCGTAGTGATATCCGCAGTCTCAATCTGGAAGCCAATATTCGTCTAATTCCGGAACGCGATGATATCCGAAAGTTGATGGAATTTGCGGACGCAGGTGTCGTAAGTTCTGTGGACTCAGAAGTAATATGCAGGGTTGCGGTTGAATTTTTTTCGGTGGCAACTCCTGTGGTGGCATTTCCTACCGGATGTCTTCCGGAAATTATCCGGGATGGAGAAAATGGATTGCTGGTAAAAAATCAAACGCCGGAAGCGCTTACGAAAGAATTGCGGAAAATTCTGGCAAATCCGGAACTCCGTGAACGTCTCGGTAAAGGAGCTCGTAGCGATGCGGAAATTCGTTTCAATCCTCAAAAAATGCTCACCGAAACACTGGAAGTTTTTGAACACTTCCTCAATTAATAAAATATTCAGTTTTAAGACTAACAAGCAGCACTCCCAAGGGAATTAATTTTTTTGACTGTCACGTAAAAAGTCTGAAATCTACAACTTGTCATTTCGACCATAAGGAGAAATCTTACATATATGAGTGGTTGCTTATACAAGATTTCTCGCTTCGCTCGAAATGACACGATTTCAGGACTTTTTACTACTGCGTCGTTTTTTAAAAACTCCATGGTTTAAGAATTCAGGCTTGAGAAATCGCATCCTTCTTCTGATAATAAAACGTAACGGAGGGATGGGTGAGTGGTTGAAACCGACGGACTTGAAATCCGTTAAGGCTG
>DTUH01000141.1 GCA_012964265.1 Candidatus Lambdaproteobacteria bacterium | reverse complement strand
TGCCAATACCCCTAGAGTATTGGAAATTGACAAGGTGACCTTTACGGGACAGGGAGTTGCAGTTGTCGTGGCCGAAGACAGAAATGTAGCTGAAGATGCATGCTCAAAAATCAACGTAGAATATGAAGAACTGCCTGTTGTTGTCTCCGCAGAAGATGCGATAAAACCTGGAGCCCCTCAACTCCATGAAAATGCTCCAAATAACATCTGCATGGAATGGGAATGTGGCAATCAGGAAGGTACAGATCAGGCCCTCAGTAATTCGGATGTGGTTGTTAAAGAACAACTGGTCAATCAAAGACTCATCCCAAATTCAATGGAGCCTAGGGGTGCAATAGCGGAGTACAAATCGGCAACAGAAGAGTTTACGGTCTGGATAACTTCCCAAGCGCCTCATGTTCATAGATTATTAGCTACTGCCTTTGTTTTTGGAATACCAGAAACAAAAATGAGAGTTATTGCGCCGCATGTGGGGGGTGGTTTTGGATGCAAAATATTTCTCTATCCTGAATATTGTCTTGTTGCAGCATTAGCTAGAAAAATTGAATGTCCAATTAAATGGATGGAAACCCGTTCCGAGAACTTTCAGGCAACGACTCATGGAAGAGATCATTCAACCCAAATTCAAGTGGGTGCAAATAATGATGGTACCATCACTTCCTTGAAGGTAAATACAGTTGCCAATCTGGGTGGAACTCTTTCAACTATTGCTCCCGGAATTCCGACCACCCTTTATGGAAGACTGCTTTCTGGAACGTATAAGTTTCCGAACATTTATTGTGGTGTTAAAGGTGTATACACCAATACAGGAATGGTCGACGCCTACAGAGGTGCTGGAAGACCAGAAGCCACTTTTGTCGTAGAAAGGGCATTGGATCTGGTAGCAAAAAAACTTGGAATGGATGTGGTGGATGTTCGGAAGAAAAACTTCATTCAAAAAGATCAATTCCCCTACACCCCGGCGGATGGAATCACAAAAGGACTTGCCTATGACAGTGGAGATTATGAAAAACCACTGAACAAGGCCCTTGAGATGTTCAATTATGCTCAATTCAGGGAAGAACAGAAAAAAGCCCGTAGCGAGGATAAGTACCTTGGTGTCGGATTTTCGACCTACATCGAAGCCTGTGGTGTCGCTCCATCTGCATGGATTGGAGCCGGAGGTGAAGGTTGGGGTGCTGGACTTTGGGAAAGTGCTAACATCCGTGTTCATCTGACGGGTAAAGTTGTGGTGACTACCGGTTCCTCACCTCATGGTCAAGGCACTGAAACGACCATGGCACAAATAGCGGCCGATGAATTAGGTTTGCCCTTTGATGATGTCGATGTTCAATACAACGATACCTTGGGAACACCTTTTGGTTATGGGACTTATGGAAGCAGAAGTGCTGCTGTAGGGGGTACTGCCCTCTTCAACGCAGTCCAAAAAGTCAAACAGAAAGCCCTCAGAATTGGAGCTCATATGTTGGAGGCTTCCGTCGATGATGTTGTTTATGAAGATGGCAAAGTCAGTGTCAAAGGATCTCCGGATCAGGCCAAAACGATCCAGGAAATCGCTGGAACCGCAGCTTTGGGTTATAGTCTTCCCGAGGGAGATGAACCCTTCCTGGATGAAACCGCATATTTCGATCCCCCCAATACGACATGGCCTTTTGGTACTCATATCTGTGTTGTTGAAGTCGAAAAAGAAACAGGTTCAGTGAAGGTTAAAAGATATCTGGCAGTTGATGATGTGGGCAACGTGATTAATCCCATGATCGTTGACGGGCAAATTCATGGAGGAATTGCTCAGGGGGTTGCACAGGCGCTCTGGGAATCAGGTGAATACAACGAGTCCGGTCAACTGGTTTCAGGTTCTCTGATGGATTACGCCATTCCCAGAACCGATTGTCTGCCTAATTTTGAACTCGATCGAACTGTCACTCCAAGTCCTACGAATCCATTGGGTGTCAAAGGCGTAGGAGAAACAGGAACGATTGCCTCGACGCCGGCAGTGGTCAATGCCGTTATGGATGCCTTGGCACCGTTTGGAGTAACCAATCTGAATATGCCGCTCACGTCACAAAAAATTTGGAACGCAATTCAAAAAAAAGGAGCTTAAATGTACGCAGCAGAATTTGATTATGTTAGGGCTTCAAGCATTGAAGAAGCCATTTCTCTGAAAAGAGCAAATGAAGACTCAAGTCTCCTTGCAGGTGGTCACAGTTTGATCCCTGCCATGAAATTGAGACTTAGTACTCCTCAAAAACTGATTGATATCTCAGGATTGGATCAGTTGAAAAACATTTCTAACAATGGAAGCTACATCAGCATTGGTGCTTTATGCACCCACAAACAATGTGCGGAATCCGATATAATTCAGAGTAATTGTCCAGCATTAAGTGATGCGGCTTCGGTGATTGGTGACCCACACGTAAGGAACAAAGGTACCCTCGGAGGAGCCTTAGCCCATTCTGATCCCCAGGCTGATTACCCCGGAGTAGTGCTGGCTCTCAATGCCACCATCATTGTTGAA
>DTUH01000140.1 GCA_012964265.1 Candidatus Lambdaproteobacteria bacterium | reverse complement strand
TTAAAGCATGAAACTGCTTTCAGAATGGCTCTCCGCACTACTTTAGCCAAGAGCGTCCCTGAACAGGAAATTTTTGATGAACATTTCCATTCCTTCTGGTACGTCTGGAAAAGTGCGGAAAATCTGAGCCGGCGTTTCAGTGAAAAAAAAGAGGAACCATCCGCAGTGGTATTGGATGCACGTCCGAAAAAACAAGCGTTCATTTCAATAAGTGATTGGTTGGGAGGAGCGGAAACTGCTGAAGAAGAAAAAGAAGCTGCGGGCTACAGCCCCTTTGAAACAGAATCGGAACGTGATTTCAGTACGTTTCAGGCGGAAGAACTTTCAGAAGTGATGAAGCTGATAAACGAAATAGGTAAGGCATTGGCAACCCGTTTGAGTCGCCGGACTATGAATTCAAAACACAGGGGGAGAATTGATTTTCGCCGGACAATGCGATTGAGTCTACGCCGTGGAGGAGAGATTCTGGATTTGGCACATTACCGGCGCAGGCGCAAGCGATTGAAATTGGTGCTGCTTTGTGATGTGAGCAAATCGATGGACCTTTACAGTCGTTTTCTCATCCAGTTCATCTATGCTTTTCAGAGCGTTTATCGCAGAATCGAGACTTTTGTTTTTAGTACGGCTCTACACCGCATTACGGAAATCTTGCGCAGTGAGGAACTCTACAGTGCGCTCGATCAACTTTCCGGAACTGTTCCGGAATGGTCCGGAGGCACAAAAATTGGCTCTTCCCTGGAGCAATTTGTCAGTCAGCACGGACTTAAACTTGTTGATTCTCAAACCGTTGTACTGATTATCAGTGACGGTTGGGATACCGGTGATGTTGATTTACTGGAAAACAGTATGCGCTTTTTAAACAAACAAGCGCGAAATGTAATTTGGCTCAATCCCCTGAAAGGCAGTTCCGGATACGAACCGACTACGCGCGGAATGCTGGCAGCGCTGCCGTTTATTGATATTTTTGCTTCAGCTCATAATCTCAACAGCCTCAGAAAACTGGTTAGTCATTTGAGCAGAATCCAGCACGGACAAAGTGGGCGCTTGTCTGCAGTGAGTTAAAATCTCCAACTTTTTATTTTATTAGTCATGATGAATCTGTAAAAAGTCTTAAAACCGTGTCATTTCGAGCGAAGCGAGAAATCTTGCTTAAGCTGCTTCACTAATCTTTAAGATCTCTCTCTGCGTTCGAGATGACAAATTGTGGATTTCAGACTTATTATGAAACCATCTGTCATAATTAAAAACTTAAACTCTTTTAATGAAAAGCACAATGACCTTGTACACACTCGATGAATCGTCTCCAGAATTTACAAAAACAACTTTCGTTGCACCCGACGCCAGCTTAATCGGACGAGTCCGGATTGGAGCATTTTCCTCAGTTTGGTTTAACGCAGTTCTCCGCGGAGATATGGAACAAATAAGTATAGGAGACGAAACCAGTTTTCAGGATTTAAGCATGGGGCACTCCGATCCGGGATTTCCACTAATTATTGGGAATCGGGTGACGGTTGGACATAACTGCGTCATGCACGGTTGTGAAGTTGAAGACGATTGCCTGATTGGTATGGGTGCGATTTTGATGAATGGAGTAAAAATTGGTCGGGGGAGTATTGTCGGTGCAGGTGCCGTCCTGCTGGAAGGAATGGAAGTTCCGCCATTTTCAATGGTGGTCGGTTCCCCTGCAAAAATTCGCAAGACTTATGAAGAAACCATTTTAGAGAATATCAGAGCCATGTCGCAAATCTATGTAAAGCGTGCGATACGATACCTGGAGCAAAATATTGGTTTGTGACAGTGCATTGATCAGGACCGTAATATTTCGAGATCAAGCTGCAATTACATTGGATTCTCGTTCTTTTAGAATCGCGCTAAATGCAGCTTGGAGTTCATTTGGAGTCAGTTCATCAAGATCAGTATGCTCACTGTTCAGGGTGTTATTGATAAACTGGAGCTGAGGTTCTTTGGAGATATAACCCAGTTGATGCAGTTGTTGGTCTAATGTTTCAAATACACGGTCACGCAGCTGCTCATTTGGTTTTCTGTCTTGTGCCAGAATCCGCTGACCATGAAAGTTGGTGGTGTTTATTTCACCTTTGTATGACTGCATTGAAAGAGTTTTGTCTCCTCTTAACTCCAGTGCGACAATGACCGAAGTGATGATCACCGAAGTCACGCAAAAAATCAGTAAAACCATTTCCATATTTCCTCCATTTTCAGGTTTCTCAGCTACGGATAAAATGTCCGTTCTTCAGTTTGTCTCAAGCAGGTGAAACTTTGAACAGAACTGAGATTGGTACAGTATAATAAGAACCAAGATTATCCCGGTCCAGATTGACTTCCTGTTAGATTATGCAGAAAACAGACCAGCGCGAAAAGGTTGTTTCAAACACTTAGTTGGTTTGGTTTTCAGCAAAAGACTTTTACAGACAGCTTTTCCCCGCAAATATCGTCAACAGATCAATGTGCTTGATGGGCTTTTACTGAATGGCAGAAGTGCTCCAATCTGGCATTGAACTTGTATTACAAACTGGACATCAAAAGCTTAAATAACAATCATTTTTATTGGCCATGATAAACTCAAATCCATTCACACGTATTAGTGCAGGAGTGCTCATCGTATTCTTGGTACTCGTATTTTCGACTCCCGTGTCGGCTGTCCGCGTGAAGGATGTTGCCGCGTTGAGGGGTGCGCGTGACAACGAACTGATTGGTTTTGGGATCGTAGTCGGTTTGGATGGAACCGGAGATTCACAGGACAGTTTGCTTTCAAGAAAACCTATTTTGAATGCTTTGGAGAGGATTGGCATAAGTTTAAAGAGTCCGGATATTCTGGGCCAAAGTATCGCTGCAGTCTGGCTGACAGCGACTTTACCGCCTTTCGCAAAATCAGGGCAACGATTGGACATAACCGTTGCTACAATCGGGGACGCGGTTTCTCTTCGCGGAGGAATATTGATAATGGCTCCGTTAAGGGGGCCGGATAGACTTGTTTATGCTTTGGGACAAGGGCCAATTTCGGGAATACCGAAAGGTATCAGCCGCGTGGATGCTCTACCGGAGGAGGAACTGGCGAATTTGCCGATTGGTTCACGGATGGTAGCCTCGGTCGGACAAGTTTTTGGGGGAGCAATTGTTGAACGCGAAATTATTTTGAACCTCAACAGCCGTGCTCGCTTGTATATGAATTTACATTCGCCGGATTTTACCACCGCATTTCGTTTGGCAAAACTGATAAATCAGAATTTAGGTTTCCGGAGTGCACGTGCTCAAGATGCAGGCACCGTAGAAGTTTCTGTTCCGGACAGTTATTTGGGCAACACCGTGGAACTGGTTTCCTTCATCGAAAATTTGGAAATTACTCCGGATCATACGGCTAAAGTAGTGCTGGATGAACGTTCCGGAACGGTGGTGATGGGCGGTAGTGTGAGGATTTCACCAATTGCTATTTCTCAAAACGGTTTAAATATTCAGGTCAAAGTTCCAACTCCAAACACACAAGGTGAACAAGGTGCTTTAAATGAAGGTGAAATTTTGGATGCAAGTGTGTTTATGCTCAAAGGCGGCGCGGACCTAAAAGAAATTGTGAACGGTTTTAATAAAATAGGAGCTTCAAGCAGAGATTTGATTGAGGTGCTGAAGGCCGTCAAAACTGCAGGTGCACTGCATGCAGAGCTTGTAATACGATGAAATTATCAATGCCGCTACCATTGTCTGCACTGACACTTCAGGCAAACAGCCTCAAGAAACTGCCTGAGACAAAAGGTGTTTCTGATGATACAAGACTGCGTGAGGCGGCAAATGATTTTGAGGCGATTTTTATTCAACAGATGTTAAAAACAATGCGTAAAACAACTTTTGAATCTGATCTGCTGCCCAAGTCTGAAGGAGAAAAAGTATTTCAATCTTTGCTGGATGAACAATATGCTCTGCTTTCTGCCAAGTCCGGCAGTCTGGGACTGGGTGAAATGATTTATCAGCAATTGAAAACTAATTTGGAAAAAAAGTAAAATAACACTAAAGTTTTGTGGTTAAGCTGCCGATGCACACAATAAGGTGTTTCTGCGATTTATTCGGGAAGAGAAAAACAAGGCCTTTCCGGATCCGTTAAACATCTTATCTGAGGCCCAAGACTTAAGTGGCATTATTGCTGTTTTCAGAAATTGTTAGTAGCAACTTCCGGAATCATGTTTTTTAACACGCCCTATGGGTCTTCTCAGACCAGCGAACTGCACCTTAATGGTTGCGCTTGTCAGAGTCTGCGGGTATGCTTGTCGGCTTACTCCGAACATTCTCGCAGAATTAGGGAATTGAACATTTAACTTTAAAAGGTGGATATGAAAATTACCGGACAACAGCCCCCCGAGTTTCACGGTATCAAGGGAGGGACTGCTAAAGAAAATCAAAAAAGTGCAGGCCGTCCAGGAAGTACCAGGGAATCTGCAGAACTTCCTGTTAAGACTTCGACATTTGTGATGAATAAAATAAAGGGTCGAATTTCCACTGAGCCGGAAGTACGTGCGGATCGGGTCGCGGAACTCAAAGCTAAAATCAAGAGTGGTGAATATCAGGTTGATTCGCAAAGTCTTGCCAAAACAATGCTGGAGGACGCTCTTCAGGAAGATCTCGCTTGAGTTTTAAACCCGGAAAATAATGTGGTGTCCATGGATGGGCCGTTTTGATGTGTCCTTTTAATTATGAATGAATTGCTGAATATTTTGCGTCAGGAAGTGGAACTGCACGAGCAGTTGATTTCGCTGTTGCAAAAGGAATCCGAAGGATTTGGTCGTGTACGCGCCTCAGAACTTCTTAAGCTTCAAGGAGAGAAATCACGCTGCGTACGTGCCTCTGCCCGTCTTGAGAGGGAGAGGATTCAGCATGTAAAACAGGTTGCCGAATCCTGGAATACGGAATTGAAGGACTTGACTTTGAGTGTAATAATTAACCGCACGACGGATGAATACTCTGCACCGCTACGGCAATGTTTTGATCAGCTGAAGAGTTTAATTGGCGAAATACACAGAATTGCTGATGAAAATTCCATTCAGGCATCAGGCCGTTTAAAATCGGTCGAATCTTCGATTCAATTCATGAGCCAACTCCAGAACGGTCCTCCGACTTATTCCGATGTGGGAAAAATACAAAAAGGGACCAGCACATTTTCCCGTACAGAAGCCTGACTTTCAAAGTCGCTAAGATCTTTAAGGAACCATAATTATTTCTGCCTTGTTAACATGCCTTCGCTCAATAGTTCCCTAAATCTGGGGCAACGCGCCCTGAGTATCAATCAGCGTGCAATGCAAACGGTTGGGCATAACATTGCCAATCAGGGGACAGAAGGTTTCTCTCGCCAACATGTACGCTCAGGCACGTCTGCACCGGATCCCACGGGGGTCGGCGGCGGCGCTGACGCCCAGCCTACCTCACGGGTATACGACAAATTCGTGCAACGCAAAATCCTCCAGGAAACCCCACGCTCCGGAATGTTCAAGTCACGCGGAGAATTTCTGCAAAAAATTGAAATAATTTTTAGTGAAACAGAAGGAAATGGTTTGCACAAAGCCTTGAACGAGTTTTGGAACTCATGGAGTCAGCTATCAAACCAGCCCGAATCTGAACCTGCCAGAATGCAGGTAAAAGTACAAAGTGATGTTTTGGCAAGTCGTTTCCGAGGTATGCACTCTCAGCTTAAAGGTTTGCGTAATGAAATTAACGGCAGACTTGTGGCGACAATCAACCAGGTAAATGAATTGGGCCAGAAAGTAGCTGAGTTGAATAAACAGATTAACTCATTCGAGGGCGGTGGCCAGAGAATTGCCAACGATATGCGTGATGCACGAAATCAGGCAATTGAAGATTTGTCAGAGTTGGTGGATGTAAATTCTTTTGAAGATCCAAATGGACGCACTACCGTCATCATTGGTCGTGACTGGACGCTGGTAGAAGGAAATAATCGCTATCAGCTGGAAGGTAAAATGAAGGGCGGTGAATTGGGAATGCTCAACATAGATGGTGTTTCAACCAACGATAACCGTCGTGATTTGACACGGATTTTTCGTGAAGGAGAAATGAGCGAAATGTTAAGAATGCGCGATGATACAATTGTGGAGTACCAGAAAAATCTTGACGAAATCGCCTTCAGCCTGGCTGGAAAGGTTAACAAGCTTCACGCTACAGGTACAGGAATAAATTCCGCATCTGAAATGATGAAAAGTACTTTCGGGTTAAATTCGGCAGCGCTGAATCAGCCTCTGCCTTTCCTGAAAGATGGTATTTTTCAGCTTCATTTAGTTGATCCTCACAATGAAATTCTGGAAACGTATGAGATTGAAATTCAGGCTGGTAAAGATACACTTCCGGATATTGTCCAGCGTTTGAATCAAACAATCAACGATCCTGGTTTATTGCGGGCATCCATAGAAGGAGACGGTTCGCTGCTTTTACAAAGTGGTTCTAACTACAAGTTTATTTTTGGTGAAGATCAATCCAGCATCGCGCAGGTTCTTGGTTTAAACAGTTTTTTTGATACCCTTAAAGGCGCCGAAGATATTCAGCTGAGTAGGCATATTATTGAGAACACGAATAACATTTCTACAGGAAAAGACCTGATTCCGGGAGACAACCGGGTTGCGCTGAAAATTGCGAAGCTGCAGACACGACCGACTATGAGGGATGAAACCATGACCTTTGACGAGTATTACAATGGTGTACTCACAGGTATGGGGTTGAAAATCCAAAGAAATCAAACTGAACAGGCACAGCAGGAAAGTATGGTGAGGCAGTTTAAGGAAATCAGAAGCTCTATCAGTGCTGTCAACATGGATGAAGAACTGACTGACATGATGCAGTACCAGAAAGCTTATGAAGCATCTGCGCGTTTTATCAATACTGTGGATAAGATGATGGAAACCGTAATTAATATGTGACTGTCTAGTAAAAAGCCTGAAATCCAGGATTCAACTTACTAGTCAATAAACCCAAATCATGAGTATTTTAAATGCGAGTGACTGAGGTCACAAAGCGTGACCATGTAGTTGACAATATACAAAGATCATCCGGTAAGCTTCAGGATATTCAAATCCAGATGGCTACCGGTCGGCGTTTGAACAAAACGTCCGATGATCCTATAGGTGCGGCAAGATCACAAGATATCGTCACTACTATTTCTTCTCACAGACAACTGCTCCAGAACATCGATGACAACATTGCCTGGCTGCAGCGTACCGAGCTGGAAATTAGTGGTATGAACGGGTTATTGGGAGAATTGCGCACACTGGCGATTTCACAGTCCGGCAGTGATTCAAACGAAGAATCAAGGGAGATGGTGGCACGTGAGTTTTCTGCTGCCCGCAAAACTTTGTTCGACGCAGGAAACGCGCGCGAAGGCAAATTGTATGTGTTTTCCGGAATCAAAAGTCTTTCTCCAGCGTTGAAAAAAAACGGTATCTATCAACCTGCTAAAGTAGAAAAAGGCGGGGTTGAACAAAAAGACATCCGGGAATTGCTGGATGTAACACAATTTCGGGCACAATTTGAGGGATTTTCTACACACAACTACCGCATCAAAGTCACTAAAGGCGGACTCTGGGGACAAGCCCGGGTTAAAATCTCTGATGACGGTGGACGGACCTGGAGTAAAGAGCAAACCTTACGTCCGGTGACGCACATTTTTAATCCGGACGGAAAACTTAATGACCAGGTTTTGCTTAAATTTTCTGATCTAGAGGGACGTCTGGGGAATGTACTTCCCAAACAATTTGATTTTAATTCGGAGAAGTCAGCAGAATTTGATATTGATTCGCTGGGTATTTTATTTCCGCAAGGAATAGAATTTGTGTATCAACCCAATCCGGAAGTTAGCTATAATGGTTCTGTACACAAAAAAGAAACCCTTATTTCAAATGGACTTTCCATTCCGGTAAATGTAACCGCGCAGGAACTGTTTATGGGTGAGAATGAGAAAGGGGTGGATACGTTTTCTTTGCTGGCTGCAATGGAGAGAGCTCTTCTTGAAAATGATGGCATTGCGATTGCAAATCGTTTAGGTGAACTTGATTTAGCACAAAATCAAATTCTAAAGCAGCAGGCAGACGTTGGAAACATCATTCGTGAGCTCTATGCAACTCAGGCAAAGTTGGAAAACCAGCAGTTTGAAAAGGAGAGACAACTTTCGGATATTCAGGATTTAGATATTGCGGAAGCCACTGTGGACCTTAAGGTCGCGGAAGCTAACAATAAACTTTCACTGAATACAGGAGCACGCTTAATCCAACCGTCACTGTCAGATTTTCTCCGTTAATTCAGCACGTTTTTGAAAATATTTTTATCAAGTAAAGTCAGGCATCAATCGTATAAGAAGGTAGGCAACTATGCTCATACTGACACGGAAGTCGGGAGAAAGCATAACCATTGGGGATGATGTAAAAATCACCGTGGTCGAGGTCAAGGGTAAACAAGTCCGTATTGGAATCGCAGCACCCCGGAGTTATATAATCCACAGAGAAGAAGTTTATCTTTGTATTCAGGAAGAAAACAGGCGTGCCGCACAAGAGTCGCCGCTTTCTTTAGCAGGCCTTAAAAACCTTTTAGGAAAACTATAATCAAATCATAGATATATGCTTATCAAAACCTCCCGTTTCGGTGAGATTGAAATTGAAGAAAATCAGATAATTACCATCCCTTCTGGTTTGATAGGTTTTTCAGAAGACCGTCGTTTTGTTATTCGTGAAGATGAAGCCGCATCACCTTTCCGGTGGTTGCAGGCCATTGATACAGAAGCGCTGGCTTTTGTGATGATCGAACCACATGTCTCGATTTCAAATTATGAGCTTGAATTAACCAAGGATAATTTGAACAAACTGAAAGCAGAAAGTATTGATGAACTGACGGTCTTTGTCCTCGTTACCATGGCCAAAAAAATGGATGATGTGACGGTAAATCTTCAAGGACCTTTGCTCTTTAATCTGGAAAAACGCCTCGGTTTACAATTTATAATTCCAAATGGGAAATACTCCACTCGCCATTCTCTTTTTGGTGATAAATTATCTAAGAAATCTCCAATTGCTTCAGCTCAGGAAAGTGCGGCTGAAGAGCAACAGGTAGCCTCAGACTAAGATAAATGATTCCTGCTCAGCTCACAGTCAGTCATGAAGCTGAACACAGCAGGTACTCCAGACGCCTTCCAGTCAACACTCTTTATGAGTGATTATCAAAATCCCATCAAAGCTGATGATGTCCGACGAATCTGTTCGGATAACGGTCTTAATATTTCAGATGCCCAATGGCAGTTGTTGGAAAAGTGGGCTGCTTTGCTATTGGAAGTAAATCAAAAAGTAAATTTAATTTCCCGCAAAGAAACAGATTTTTTATGGGAAAAACAAATTCTGCCCTGTCTCTCATTGTTGATTTTCCGGAAATTCAGCGCAGCTGTGGATGTTTGTGATTTTGGTACAGGCGGAGGTTTGCCGGGCACTATTTTAGCAATTGTGCGTCCCGATTTACGGCTTACTTTGCTGGACTCACGCCAGAAAAAAATTGAAGTTGTGAAGAAAATGATAGAAACCCTGAAACTTTCCAATGTTCAAACTGTGCTTGGACGAGGAGAAGAATTAGGCAAACGCCGTCCGTGGCGTCAACGATTTCAGTATGTGACAGCACGTGCAGTAGCACCTCTAATTGATTTGGTACGCTGGACCGCTGATTTGCGCAAACCGGAATCTGTGCTGCATGTCTATAAAGGCGGCGAAATCAAGGACGAAGTATTTGCTTTGTCCAAAAAAATTTCCGGAATCAGGGTACACAAATCCCTGGTGGTGCTGAAGGGCTATCCTAAGTTCGCTGAGAATCAAAAATATTTGATTTCTATAGAATTTTCCTCGAAATAACTGGTGAGTCACGAGTTCTCGTAAGATATTGATATTATTGATTACGGTTTGTCATCTCGACCAAAGAGAGAGAGAGCTGATAAAGTGCTGATATCGTACAAGATCCCTCACAAACGTTCGGGATGACACGACAAAATTTGTGACTTTCCTGGAAATAAATACACACCTAAACACCTGATATCTTTTATGCGTCTTGTTACTGTTAATCTCAACGGCATTCGTTCAGCGAATTCAAAGGGTTTTTTTAAGTGGCTTAAAACTCAGGAGGCAGACATCGTTTGCCTGCAGGAAACAAGAATTCAGCCTGAGCAGTTAACCGGAATCATGCTTGAACCACATGGTTTAAAAAGCGCGTATGAATTTGCGGAAAAACGGGGATATTCCGGAGTAGGACTTTATTTTAAGAAAACTCCGGACCGTGTACAAACAGGAATCGGCTGGTCGGAAATGGATAAGGAAGGCCGCTTCATTCAGGCGGATTTTGGCAAATTAAGTATTGTTTCGCTGTATCTTCCTTCCGGAAGCAGCGGAGATGCCAGGCAAAACTTCAAATACAAAGTACTGGAATATTTTGAAAAATGGCTTTTGGAGGCAAAACGATCCGGAAGAGAAGTTATCATCTGTGGAGACTGGAATATTGCACACAAGGAGATTGACCTGAAAAATTGGAAAAGTAACCAGAAAAATTCAGGTTTTTTACCGGAAGAACGTGCATGGATGACAAAATTATTTTCAGAGTACGGTTATGTGGATGTCTTCCGGAAATTAAATCAAAATCCGGATCAATATACCTGGTGGTCAAACCGTGGCAGAGCGTGGGAGAAAAATGTAGGTTGGAGACTTGATTATCATGTTGCAACTCCCGGAATTGGAGCTAAAGCACGCACGGAATCAATTTATATCGATGAGCGGTTTTCCGATCATGCACCACTTATCATTGATTATGATTACAGACTTTGAGTCCTTTGTTTTCCCGGCAGTTCCTCTTTATTGCAGGTTAAAAACACGATCAAATACACGCCGTAAATAAGCCGGTTCCTGCTCTCCGTTTAAAGAACTGATTTTTGTACCGTCCGGTTTGAAAAAAAGTAGAGTGACTTTATTAACGTTGTGATATTCCGCAAACCAGCGTCCTTCACTCGAGTTTAGATTTGCAATCAGGAAGCGTATTTTTCCTTCATATTCAGGTTTTAGCGAGTTGACCACTCGCTTGAGTGCACGGCAGGAAGGTCAACCGGGGTCATGCACCTGTACAACCACGTTTTGCCCCTGTCCGATTGCCGTCAAATCGTTATCTTCTTCCAGACTGTCATGCCAAAGCCAACCTGCAAGTAGCAGGATCAACACACTTGTAATGGTGACCAGCCAGCGGGCATTTTGGCGTCGATGAGCTTTTTTCGATTCCCTTTTTTGTTTACGATGTTTGCTCATGTAAATCTCCTTTTTAGTTAATACTGCGAATATCTGGATTGATCATTATGTCAATCATGCTACATTATCCTAATCCGTAAATAGACACAATCCATGAATATAGAATAATGGACATTATTAACTGGGGTGATATCCGGCGCGGCACATTAGCCATCGTGCTCGTGATTATACCAACTGTGCTGCTGGGTACATATATGGCACCGGTACTGCAAAGTTACCAGCTGACAGGTCCGGGACTGTGGGAACTGAAACGCAAAGGTGCTCCGGATGCCTTGATTGAACCGCTGCATGAGCTGCGCCTCAAACCGTACTTTTTTAAGTTCAGACTGATGAGCGCAGTTGAGTCCAGAATTGCTGATCCGACTTTGTATAAAAAATATAAAAAGAAAATTGAAGCTCAAATTTCAGGAATACCCATGCCTGCAGTTGAGTACATTTTTCTGGTCACTTTAGCAGCATTTTATTGGGTTTTATGGTTTTCAACAAGGAAATGGTTTCCTGATGGTGAGATATGATCAAGAAAATTACAGGGTTAAGAAAATTACAGGGCTAAAATAATGTAGTGTAGAGGTTCCTTTCTTCAAGAAAAGATAGGTTTTCATCAAAACGCACAAAATAATGTGACCAAAAGTTTGACCCCTTG
>DTUH01000139.1 GCA_012964265.1 Candidatus Lambdaproteobacteria bacterium | reverse complement strand
ATTCCTGTTTCTTCAACCATTTGCCCTAAAACTTGCTGGGAAAAAGCACAAAGCCTATGCTTCGCAAGTCCATTTCGTTTTACTGCGGCCTTTCATTGTGGGAACCGATCCGCTTTCTGCCCAAACCAGAAACACAGGAGCCAGTAAAGCCCCAGCCGCAGCCGCCAATCCAACTCCAATACCAAAAGCCACTTCGTCCAATCGACGCACGTTAATTCCGGCAGTTTGAATTCCTATCCGGTTTTGAGACATTCCCAGCAAAGCTCGTCCCGGCCATGTTTTTTTCATCACATAGTACAAAATTCCCAGGATCAGCGCCGTTCCGATTAAAGCCATAAAACGGTTTCCGCTGATCGGGAGCGGACCAAGATCTGTAGGAGGAAAATAATCCGGAACAGAATATTGATAAGGTCCCCCGAGAATGATGGCGAGATTGCGGAAAAGTATCATCAAAGTAATGGTTACAATTGTCGCGTATTCATCCATGCGCTCAGATTCTCCCACAAACATCGGGTGCAGCATATACCGCTGTATCACCACACCCAGCACGAAAATTATTGCAAACGCAATTGGAATCCCCAAAAACCAAAGCGAAGGGCCGATCAACATCGTAATCAGCAAATACTGGATATAACCGCCCATCATGTAATATTCTCCCATACTCCAGTTTACAACTTTCATCATTCCATGAACAAATGTAATGCTCACTGCCATCAAGGCATAAATGACTCCGATGACCAAACCGGAAAGGATGTATTGAATCAAACTCGTGTAGTCCATAAGATTTTATTCGTTTAGGAACAATTTTGCTGATACTACTTTTAATCAAAAAAAGATATCCTGTCAAATCAAATTATTTTAGAATGTTATAACTAAATATTATAAAAGTCTTAAATCAACACAGTCATTTCGACAGTAAAGAGTAATCTAAATGATAATAGTTGGTCTCTAAGCAAAATTTCTCGCTTCGCTTGAAATTACAAGGTTTAGGATTTATTACGACTACATCATGTTCAGGCAATCCATTCGCTGACCGGCGCGCGCGCCTCATTCAACGGTTGGCAAATCACATCCACCAGTGTCGGCTCGTCAATGGCCACCGCTTTTGCCAAAGTTGCTTGCAATTGTGATGGGTCTTCAACACGAAATCCCTTCACTCCGTATGCTTCGGCAACTGCTGAATGTCGAGTGCGGTTAAAATCAACGGAAAAATAACGCTCGCCAAAGCCGGTTTTTTGTCCGGCCTTAATCCAGCCGTAGGTCGAATTGGAACAAACAATCAGTGTAACCGGAATATTGTAGCGTACAATAGTTTCCAGTTCTCCAACAGTAAAGCCGAAAGAGCCGTCTCCCATAATTCCCACAATTTTGGAATTCGGACGACCATACGCTGCTCCCACAGTTGCCGACAAACTGTAACCCAAAGCACCATGTGCCCGATTGGAAATGAAATATCTTCCGGCTTTGGGCAGTTCATAAAATGCGGAAACATACGGACAAGGCGTTCCGGGATCAGCGATTATAACCGCATCCTCAGGCAAAGCTTTTTGCAAATCTGCAATCAAGCGTTCCGGAAGAATCGGTGATTCCAAAGAACCGGAAAGTTCGGCAAAGTATTTTGCTTTTTCCTGTTTTGAGACGGTTGCCCTTTCTTTTCCTCTAAATTCCTTGTTGATTTTTCCTCGTTTCCGGAGAGCCAAATTGAGAGCTTTCAGCCCCAAACGCGCATCGCAAACCATTCCGACTTCGGTGGGATAATTGGCAGAAATCACCATCGGATCAGAATCAAGATGTAATATTCTGGTTTTTGGATTTGGCGAACGCCAGCGTTCCGTTGTTACAGAACCTGCGCGACAACTGATAAAAAACACTAAATCCGCATCGTCAATAATTTTTCTGGTGGCCGGGATGCCACCGTTTGAACCGACAACCCCGACACAATGCGGATGTGTTTCCGGAAGACTGCCTTGTCCGCTAATCGTGGTGGCCACAGGTAAATTCAGTGCTTCGGCAAATTCGGCAAGCGCGCTTTCGCCTCCCGAAATGACCACACCGCCTCCGCAAATAATCACCGGAGAACGGGAAGACAACAGCGCGTCCAGCAACGCTTCGACAGCAACTTCATCCGGAGCGACAGGCAAAGCCGGATAATTGCCAAATTCCGTTTGCGCCCAAATTTCTGTTTCCGGAACTTCGTCTTTTTGCACATCATACGGAAAACCCAAATGAGCGGCTCCGGGCCGTCCGGTGGTCATCGCCCGAAATGCCGCTCGAACTTGGGCGGGCAAACGATCCGCGCGATCAATCACCACATTCCATTTTGTCAACGGACGAAACAAACTTTCTTGATCCAATTCGGTCAACGCATAACGACCGCGTGATGTTGTGGAAATATCGGAAGTGATGCCCAAAACCGGAATCGAGGATTCACTCGCCTCGACCAATCCCGGCAAAATATGAGTTGCGCCGCCGCCGCTCGGCCCTTCGCAAACCCCGACTTTTCCGGTAACACGGGCGTAAGCGTCCGCCATATAACTTGCCGAGCGTTCATCGCGCGTCAAAATATGTTCCATGCCGTGATCCAAATTATGA
>DTUH01000138.1 GCA_012964265.1 Candidatus Lambdaproteobacteria bacterium | reverse complement strand
CTTCTAATGCAGAAGTGGAATGATGGACTATCATCTATACTAATTTAACAATGCCATAAATCTTTAATGAGATTACCCAGATATGCGCTGTCTTTTACTGTTATTGTTGTTTCTGCCTGCATTACTCGGAGGATGTTATCCGGAATCGCTGAACTATAAGCCCGGATGGGGAACACGCTGGATTGATGGGACGATGCTGAAACAAAACGCCAAAGTACTGAATACCAAGGGGTTCATCGTTGTCCTTGAATACTATTCAAAATTCATTAAGTTTGAAAATGAATCGCCGCTTTATGCTCCAAAAGCGAGATTAGTCTTTCCTGAAAAGACTGGTAGTTTCCGCATAGGTTTTGACCTTAATGCAACAGCCATCGATTTGGCTTTTGTGGCCTCAGGTTATAACATGCAGCGTTTCCGCTTCCGGCGGCAAGTAGGAGTCGGCGAATTACTTTATAACGCCAGAATGGTCCACAGTGAAGCTTGGAAAAATGAATTCCTTTTGCATACAGGCCCCTTTTTAGAAGATTTCATCCTTGAACAGCGTTATAAAATGCCCGATTCTCAACAGCTGTTTATCGGAAATTGGCTGGCTGAACAGCGTATGGAATTTGCCGGGGGAAAAGAAAATTGAAAGTGTGGGTCACGTAAAAAAAGTCCTGATCATTTCTCCATCATGAAACGCATAAAAAACTTCGTTTAAAGCCGCTGTTTTTCCAACTTCAACCTGCCCCGCCGAATCAAGACTGATTAAGCCATATAAGTAATTGAATTTATTGCTTTCCCGCATAGTTCTGGCAACAGCGTCATGCAGTGTCATTCCATCATCGACTCGAGTTACAACTTTTGCCGCTGATTGTTGTCTGAGGTAGTGTGCGTGATTTGACCCAGGGCAGTGTTTATTTCTGTAATTACATTGCCCATTGACTGCATCAGTCCAACTAAAATCAGGTAGTACAATTGTAGCAAAACCCACAGTCCGGGTCAAGAACTACAAAGTCCGGACAACAAGTAAAAGCTTGAACTATAACTTGCAATTCCTGAGGGTTAGCTTATCTTCAAGATAGAATAAATCTTTAATGAGATTACCCAGATATGCGCTGTCTTTTACTGTTATTGTTGTTTCTGCCTGCATTACTCGGAGGATGTTATCCGGAATCGCTGAACTATAAGCCCGGATGGGGAACACGCTGGATTGATGGGACGATGCTGAAACAAAACGCCAAAGTACTGAATACCAAGGGGTTCATCGTTGTCCTTGAATACTATTCAAAATTCATTAAGTTTGAAAATGAATCGCCGCTTTATGCTCCAAAAGCGAGATTAGTCTTTCCTGAAAAGACTGGTAGTTTCCGCATAGGTTTTGACCTTAATGCAACAGCCATCGATTTGGCTTTTGTGGCCTCAGGTTATAACATGCAGCGTTTCCGCTTCCGGCGGCAAGTAGGAGTCGGCGAATTACTTTATAACGCCAGAATGGTCCACAGTGAAGCTTGGAAAAATGAATTCCTTTTGCATACAGGCCCCTTTTTAGAAGATTTCATCCTTGAACAGCGTTATAAAATGCCCGATTCTCAACAGCTGTTTATCGGAAATTGGCTGGCTGAACAGCGTATGGAATTTGCCGGGGGAAAAGAAAATTGAAAGTGTGGGTCACGTAAAAAAAGTCCTGATCATTTCTCCATCATGAAACGCATAAAAAACTTCGTTTAAAGCCGCTGTTTTTCCAACTTCAACCTGCCCCGCCGAATCAAGACTGATTAAGCCATATAAGTAATTGAATTTATTGCTTTCCCGCATAGTTCTGGCAACAGCGTCATGCAGTGTCATTCCATCATCGACTCGAGTTACAACTTTTGCCGCTGCAGCCTGCTGGGTGATTTGCTCACCTATACCAGTACATGAAACTCCGGCTTTTGTGGAAGCATAAGTTCCAGCTACTGTCGGACTGTCACTGACACGTCCTGGAATTTCACATCCAATTCCACCGGTTGATGTGCCGGCAAAAATACACCCTTCTTTGTCAAGCGCCACCGCACCGACTGTTCCGTGTTTTCCGGCACAACGTTTTTCGTATTCCTCAAAACGTTCCGGTGTAACGGGATCATATTCCGGCATCCCATGTTTATGGCAAAAAGCAGTAGCCTGTTCCCCACTCAAAATTGTGTGTTTTTCTCTGGACAACAAGGCTGCGGCTTCAATCGGATTACGGATATTTTGTACATTTATCACGCCCGAAAACCGATTGTTATTCCCATCCATCAAGGCCGAGCTCATACGCACCTGGCCGTCGAACTGAAGCTTGGAACCGGTTCCAGCATTAAAAACAGGATCATCCTCCAACAGCCGAATTGCGTGCCGCACTACCTCTTCAGCTGAGCCCTTTTGCAGTAAAACGAATGACTCTTCCCAAATATGGCAAAGTGAATCATGCATTTTCTGAGCTTCAGCAAGTTTTCCTTCCAGACTTCCGGCTCCTCCATGGATTATTAATTGCTCCATTTTTTATGTATTGCGTCCTACCATCACAAAAGCTGACCAGTAATACGGGGCACTCCACTGGACATCATCCAGCATTTCCAAGCGTGCTTCACGCATAGCCTGGCGGGCGGACATTCCAGTAAGGAATTTATCGTAAAACTTAATCATCAATAATTGTGTCCCGGCATCACTGACTTCCCAGAAGGAATTGATAACATTTTTTACACCCGCTTCCTGAAAAGAACGACGCAAACCATAAACTCCTTCACCTTCGTGTATTTCGCCCAAACCAGTTTCGCAAGCAGAAAGAACGACCAATTGTGTTCCAGCCAAATCCAAACTCAAAACTTCCATTGCGGTCAAAACTCCATCATTGTCAGTATCGATTTCACCAAGCATGGAAGCGTTTGCGTTTAATCCGGCAAAAGCAAGACCTGCGCGCAGTAAAGGATTATCAGCAGGCGGCGGTATGCTGGTTGAACCACGGCTGAGACCTTGCAGTCTTTTTTTCAATTTTTCATCTTCCTTGAGAAAAAATCCGTGAGTCGCTATGTGCAGAACTTCCGGAGCAGAAGACATTTCCCTGAGCAATTTTTCTTCGGCAACTCGCCGCGAATATATTTTGGTAGTACGACTGCCGCCTGAATTTTCGTCTTTCGTATCGGCAACCTCTTTGATAACTTCACCTTCTTTTTCTGCTCCCGGAAGTGGATCGAAATTCAGTCCGCGCAAACCGGAACCCATCCGTGCTCCTTGCGCAACGCTACGGGAACGCTTGTGCGTCACTTCTCTTGCCGCCGGAGTTTTGAGTAATTCGTCGGAATTGTAATCAGGCCCTGCAATAATCATCAAGTCACCTTTGGAAGCCAACAAAGGCTGCAGCGCTAAATCCCGAGCAGAACTTATGATCCGCAAATCAAAATTTTCCAGCAAATAACTGTCATCTTCATCGGTCAAAACATCAAATGGCAGTACATTCAGGAGACTGTCCGGAGAAATAAAAATTGAAGCCGTTTCCCCCAATGCTTCTGAGAGCGGCTGCCAAAGCACTTCCCAAAGTTCAAAGGCAACGCTTTTAACATCCTCATCTTCTGCGCCTTCATCCTGTACTATTTCGCGCAATTCCATGACCATACTACTGATCAATTCTAAATCTTCATATTCAACAACACTGAACTCTCCCTGATTAACCACAATCGCTAATATACGCAATGAGTCATCCTCTCCCCTGAAACTCATAAAATCTACTAAGGCATTTTCTCCCATTCCTTCAACTACTTCATCCGACGTTACCTCCTTTGTGGATTGACGAAATCGCTGGCTTTTTTCTCCAAGTTTAAGCTGGAGCAAGTTGATTTTTTCTTCCAAATCATAAATTATTCGTGGAAAGTCACTACGGTTTTCTTCAGTTGGTCCTGACAGCGTTAATCCCGCTAATTTTTTGCGGGTTTGGGTCAATTCTTCCGTAATTGACTGTAACTCCGGTGAGCCGGACATCATCACAACTTGCTGAGTTTCACTGGTTATCTTTAGCAGCAATCCTTTGCGACGTAAACTAACTTCAAAAAGATCTCGGGCAGTGCGTTCATCATTCAAACTCAACAACATCCGGATTAGAGCATTCTGTTCAGGTCTGTGTAAACTGATGTAAGACTGTCGAGTGTTGTCTCCTGCAACCCAAAGAATACGATCCAAAAAAGCATTCCTGCGTTTAAACCCGGTTTTGAACACATCATAAGCTTCTTCAGTTTTACCCATTGTTTTGAGCAAGTCTGCCAGGTTATTCAGTGTTTCAAATGTATAAGGATGATTCTCCCCTAAAACTTCTTCTTCAAGTTTAAGCGTCTCGCGGAACATTTTGAGTGCTTCCTCATTTTTTTTCTGCACCACATAAAGTTCCCCAATGTCATTCATACTACGCAGTGTGTCCGCATGACGTTTTCCAAAAACTTCTGTTCTACCTGCCAATGCAGCCTCCAAATGCTTTTCTGCTTCCTCCAAATTACCAAGTGACTTTTGCACACGCCCAAGATTGTTCAGTGCTTTCAGAGTGTTTTGATGATTGGCACCTAGCTGTTCGCTCCACAGCCGGTGAACTTTTACAAAAATTGGTCGAGCCTCCTCAAAACGCTTGTCTCTCAAGAAAAGGTAGGCTAGATTGTTTTGATTGGAAATTGTATTGATATGTGTTTCTCCAAAAACCTCAGTATTGAGCTCAATTACTTTTTTGTAATTAAGTTCAGATCTTTTAAAGTCTCCCTGAGATTCGTAAAGAAACGCTAAGTTGTTCAGCAAGGCAAGTGTGGTAGGATGCCGCTCACCCTGTATTCTTTCGGATAAGGTATATGCCTTTTTGAAAAGTGGTTCTGCTTCATCGTAAAGACCTTGATTTTCAAGAAATAAAGCCAAGTTGTTCATTACAGAAACTGCCTGAGGCGATTCTTCTCCCAGAGCCGCTATCATCAATTTCAAGGATTTGCGGAACAATTTTTCTGCCTTTTGATAATCACCAAGGCGACGGCGCACACTCGCCAAATTATTCAGGTCACCAGCAGTATTTGGATGTGCTTCACCAAGCAGCACCAAGTCAATTTCGTAAACCTGCTGATGGAGAGACAACGCTTTTTTAAGCTTTCCTGTATCCTCATAAAGCTGGGCCAAATGACTCTTGACTTGTACGACAAATGGATCCTCTTCACCATATTCTGCTACTGCACCCTCCATGCTTTGTAAAAATAGCGTTTCGGCCTGCGAAAATTTTCCCTGCTGACGATAAATTTCTGCGAGATTTTCCTTGCTCTCTAAAATCAATAAATTAGTTTCATCCATAACTTCAAGCATCAAAGGCAGTGCAGTTTCAAATAATTCCTGCGCAGCTTTTAATTTTCCCTGAGCAAGATTCAACTGCGCCAACTTCACCATTACAGAAAGAGTATCTGTACCCTTTTCACCCAGGATTGTTTTAAATGCACGCAAAGCTTGACTGAGCATTTCCTCTGCTTCCGCAGTACGTCCCAGATCCTGTAAATTCAGACCCAACGTTTTCATTCTGGATGCACGTTGTGGATCATCATCTGCAGAAAGTCGAAGAGCTTCCTGTAACACAGGCTCGGCCATTTCCGGATCAATCGAATTAAGAAATTCTCCGTAATTGTCAAGTACTGAAAGCGTCTCTACAGCAGCTTCGCCAAAAGCGGCAACACTAGTTTCAAGAGTCACCTGGTAAATCTGATTCGCTTCTTCCAATTGATCCAGTTCTGCATGGATTTGAGCCAGCAGCAGCAAAGTTGAAATAGTTTTCAACGCTCCTGAACCAAAAGCCGTTTCCGCGAGTGTCACAGCTTCCTGGGCAGAATTCAAAGCACCTGCGAGATTACCTTCCTGATACTGCTGTTCAATTTCAGTCTGACGCAAATTCCATAACTCTTCCGCCTTTTCTGGACTTGTTTGAGCAAAGGCAGTGTTTGCGATGGACAACGACATTAACAAAATGAACGCTATTCCCACAATTCCGGACTTAAAACAAATCAATATTTTTTTCATTTTGACCTCTAGAGTTAGTGACAATCGTCCATCATATCATTATTTCCAGATTATTAAGCAAAAATTCAATTATCGGATTTTGAATATACAGATGCTGCATCTTTAACATACTTAGTCCTCAAAGTAAAGCTGCTTTCATCCATGCTTAAAATCAAAATATGTTTCCAAAATACATGCTTGATACATTTTTCACATAATTAAGTGCCAAAACTAGCTTCTAAACTTTCCAAATTTTGTGAAGAAGTCTCCCACTCTCTTAGATTTTTTGAGAGTTCATCACTCAACTCGTTCTTTTCCATTTGTAATTTCTGGACTTCATTCAGTGAAGTTTGCTGAAAAAAATCTACTATTCCAAATTTTGCTTCAATTGCAGAAATCTTTTGTTCAGTTTCTTCAACTAAGGTTTCATAACGTGTTGCCTGTTTTTTTAGTTTAGAAATTTCTCGCTGCAGTTTTTTACGTTTATCATAGCTCAATTCCTGAGGTGCAGGTTTAGGCGAAGCAGACTGCTGAAGTGTTGTGGAAAGAGGCTGGTCGCGTCTGAGATGATCATCTCCAAATTTTTCAAGATATTCATGATAACTTCCTGAAAAATCTCTGACACCATCGGGAGTTAATTCCAGGATATGAGTTGCCACTTTTGACACAAAATGCCGATAGTGACTGACCACCAGAACAGTGCCTTCAAATGCTTTCAATGCATCACCCAGTGCAGCAACGCCCTCAAGATCCATATGATTTGTGGGCTCATCCAATACCAAAATATTCCGTTTTTCCAGCATAATGCGTGCAAACAGCAAGCGTGCAGATTCACCTCCACTCAATGCGGAAACCTGTTTGAGAGCCTCATCTCCGGAAAGTAAAACACGTCCAAGTAAACCGCGGATTGCCCCGATCGATTCATGAGGTGCAGTTGCATAAAGCCAATCGTAAGCACTTATTTTTCCGCTCAGTTGCTCGTGGTGATCTTGTGCGAAATATGAAGTATGTGTTTCATAACCCCACTCGAAAGTACCTTTGTCTGCACGAAGCTGATTAAGAATGATTTTCAGCAAAGTTGATTTCCCAATACCGTTTGGACCTATAACAGCAACTTTTTCGCCTCGTTGAATTTCAAAAGAAATATTTTTCAGAACCTCAGTATCAGCAAATTTTTTGCATACATTTTTTACGGTCAGCACGGTTCTTCCGGACGGGCGCGACTGAACAAAGCTCAAGTCGGGAGAAATGCGGGAGGAACGCTTCACTTCCGGCACTTCCATTTTATCGAGTTGTTTTACACGTGACTGAGCTTGTCTGGCTTTAGTAGCTTTTGCACGGAAACGATCGACAAAGGCTTGTAATTCCGCGGATTTACGCTCGTAACTTTTTATTTCTTTAAGTTTTTGAGTTTCAGCCAGTACCTTTGCTTCAAGAAATTTTTCATAGTTTCCGGTATAAAGTCGTAATTCCTCGTAATCTATATCAACAATGTAGTCTGCAACCGCATTTAGAAAATTTCTATCATGTGAAATAAAAATCAGGGTACCATCGAACTGTGAACACAAATATTTTTCGAACCAGCGGATCGAAACAATGTCAAGATGGTTCGTTGGTTCATCCAGAAGCAGCACGCCAGGTTGCTGAAAAAGTAGCTGCGCCAGAAGCACACGCAGTTTAAATCCTCCTGACAACGCACTCATTTTTCCGGTGTGATAGCGTTCACCGATCCCAAGTCCGGACAATAACTCTGCGGCAAATGGCTCGGCAGTATACCCGTCTTCTTCAGCAATGATTTCCTCCAGTTGCCCCAGCCTGTGTCCTGCTTCGCTGTCAAGGTTCTCTGACTCAAGTATTTTTTCCTTTTCAAAAATGGCCTCGCACAAGGTTGGCCGACCAAGTAGAACGACGTCAACAACACGATTGTTTTCAAACTTAAAATGGTCCTGCTGTAGGACACCAACTTTCAAGTCACGTGGAACTGAAATAGTGCCGGAATATGGTTTTTCTTCGCCGATAATCAGCCGTAGCAGCGTAGATTTTCCTGAACCGTTTGCACCCACAAGTCCATAGCTTTTACCCGGATCAAAGGTGATTGAAGATTTTTCAAAAAGAGTTTTTTTGCCATACTGCATGGCTAAGTCAGCAATGCTGATCATTTCACAAAAATGCTATAATTAAAATTAACTGCGCAAATTATCTAAACTGCCTTCCTTCAACTTACCAAAGCAAATTAAAATCAACAATTTTCATCTTGCATTACAGGGTGATACCTAGTTGCTATTTTAGCTACAAACCTGATGAGTTTCAATGCAATTCTAAAGTGATGCCTGCACAGAGTTTATTGAACAAAATGCTGAATTCAGTCTTATTATTTTATTGGCACTCTATGGTTGCCGAGCATGAGATTTTACGTTATCTTGAGATGTAACTTTATTTGAAATCAATCAGCACCCCCAGTCTCATGCACCGTAATTCAACAATCAGGGAGTACAACGGATATTTTGATTCATGGCTTGATGATCAGGAATCTTTGTTAATTCAACTGTGTGATCACCTTTTTCGCTCCGGATTTGTTTTTCAGGACTCTTCTGAAACCGAGATTGAAGCAGGTGGAAGTGTGATCCGTGACTTTTTTGATCAGGAAGCAGATGTGCTTCGTGAGCTCGTACCCAGAAAACGCTTCTCAGGTTTCAGTGATTATGTGAAGAATTACGGTTGGTCCGAAGAACTGCTTCAAAAAAAACTCTGTCAGCGAATCCGGAAAGCATTTGACCAACTCGCCAAAGGTAAACACCATCATTTCAATATTCGTTACAACATTTCGCACGGACTTCGTCAGTCAGAGACTCATCCTTTGTATGATCTGCTTTTGTTCATTGAAACGTACTACAGCATGATTTTAGTCCAGGAGACTCCACAACAGGAAGACTCAGCAGAGGAACCGGATTTTTCAAAAACAAAATTCATGCTTGAAGACTTGATGAAGTTAAGAAGTCAGCTCCAGGAGCGCCTTGAAGGACGCCAACTGGTCAGGGGTTTCATGAAACATATTGCAAAGGAACGAGGCATAACTCTGGAAAGTTTGGCACCTTCGGGTAAAAAACAAGACCGCCAATTTCCTAAAATTAAATTCATTCGACCCTCTAAGCAAACTTTAACTGCTGAAAAGCAGTTAGGAGGTGATGTTTCAGGAATAATTGAAACTCCGGAAAACATTGCTCAAGTTGAAAAATATGAAATAAAATCAAATCCTTCTGTAGACCAAGATGAACAAATAGAAATTAATCTTGAACCAGACTTGGAACAATTTGCGGTTGAAACCGCTGATGAAAAAATCCAAGAAAAAAAAGAGGTTGCGGAAGTTTCAGCGAAAATTCCGGAAGATTCCGAAAAATCTTTAGATGTTCATGCAGTTGATCTCCTGAATCAGTTAGAAGAAGATGAGGAGTATGTTGAAGAGGATGAAGCAGGGCTACTTCAAGATGATGCTGATGAGACAGATGTGGTATTCGGAAGTAAAAAAATCACGCAGGATGCCATTGAAAAGTTTGTCAGGAAGTATTCTGACAGTACGTTGAAATTTCTTTTTCGTAAAACTTTAGATGGGAGACCGTTGCCCGCAGAAATCGAGGACGTCTATTCCAGTTGGGAAAAGAGGGGATTATCGCGTGGACGTCTGAAAAAGTATGTGCTGAAACTGATGGAGTGGCCTGAAGTTCCGGAAATGCCTATTCTTGATCTCCTGCAATTACTTCGCGATCGAATTTTCGAAGTTTCGCAAACAAACCAGGGTTAACTTTTTTGTTATTGTTTCAGTTCTTCACGTAAATTTGAAAAATACTCCAAACTTTCCGGATTTGCAAGTGCTGCGATATTTTCAACATTTTCGTTTTTAATTATCTTCAATACCACTTTTTCCACCTTTTTTCCACTGATGGTTCTTGGAACATCCGGAATTTCCAAAATCCTTGCCGGAACATGACGCGGAGTCGTATCTTTGCGAATAGTGTTTTTTATTTTCGCGACCAGTTCAGCATCTAGCTGGAGTCCATCACGCAATACCACAAACAGCACTATCCGCACGTCACTTTCCCAGGGTTGGGCCACCACCAGGCTGTCCAAAATCTCCGGCATTTCCTCTACAGGACGATATATTTCAGAAGTTCCAATCCGCACTCCGCCGGGATTTAGCACAGTGTCGCTTCGACCAAATATAACTACACCACCGCGTTCTGTAATTTCGATAAAATCCCCATGAGTCCAAACTCCGGGGAATTGTTCAAAATATGCTTGATGATATTTTTTCGCTTCCTTATCATTCCAGAAATAGATCGGTGTTGACGGAAAAGGGGTGGCGCAAACCAACTCTCCTTTTTCACACACTACTGATTTTCCTTCAGTATTGTATGCAAGAATGTTCATTCCCAAACTTTTGCATTGAAGTTCTTCAGAGTAAACCGGCAAATTAGGATTGCCTCCCATAAAACAACCAACGATGTCCGTGCCGCCTGCGACTGACATGAGCACGACTGAAGCAACTTCCTTATAAACCCATGAAAACAGATCTGCCGGAAGCGGAGACCCTGTTGATAAAATCGCTCGTAACGAATCCAGCCGATGATTAGCTTTTGGAGAATATCCTGCTTTGTTTACTGCTCCCAGAAACTTGGGGCTCGTTCCAAAATGAGTGATACGCTGATCATCTATTAAACGCCACATTCGACCTATGTCCGGAAATCCGGGTGCGCCATCATACAAAATTAATGTTGCACCGGATGCAAGACCGCTCACCAGCCAGTTCCACATCATCCAGCCGCAAGTAGTAAAAAAAAACATACGATCACTGGGCTGCACATCCGCGTGGTAACGATGTTCTGTTAAATGCTTGAGCAAGGTTCCCCCCGCACCATGAACGATTGATTTAGGTAAGCCTGTTGTTCCTGAAGAGTAAAGAATGTAAAGGGGATGATCAAAAGGAAGTTGAGCGAATTTTAATTTTCCGGCAGAAGGATCCAGCAATTCGGGCCAAGCCTGTTCCTTGTCCTGCAAAACCGTCGGCGTTCCGGTAAAAGCTACAACGAACACCGATTCAATGGAGGGAATGCGCTGGGTAATTTCACGGATTTTAATCAGACAATCATGTTCTTTTCCGTTGTAGTTATACGCATTGACTGTGATTAAAATTTTTGGCGAAATTTGCCCCAGACGATCGTAAATACCGTTAATTCCAAAATCAGGTGAGCACGAAGACCAAATTGCACCGAGACTCGCAGTTGCCAGCATTCCGATAATGGCTTCCGGACAATTGGGAATCACAGCGGCTACCCGATCATTTTCGGTAATTCCAAGTGCCTTCAAACCCGAAGCACATTGCGCTACTGCTTTGCGCAATCCTGCATAACTCAATGAACTCGTTGTGCCATCTTCACCAATAAAACATAGAGCCTCATTTTCAGCCTCACCCTGCGCCAACAAATTTTCCGCAAAATTCATTCTTGCACCTTCAAACCAACCTGAAGACTCAGTACCAATCTTTGCGCTAAAACCAGATTTACTCATGACTTTGCTCCAAGTGACGGAGGAGCGTACATCGCAATCGCGCCAAACTTCTTCCCAAAATAGTTCCGGAAACTCGATTGACCATTGGTGAAGTGTGGAGTATTCGATATTCGGAAGATCGTACTTTTCCTGAATTTTATGGCTGAAACGGGTAAGCAGGGTTTTTTCTTTTTCTTCGGGGCTGGGTTGCCAAAGGGGCGTAGACATTATTTCTCCGTTTATTACTTGAATTTTAAATCGATGAGCTTGGCCGTGATGTCGCCTCCCCAGTTTTCCGGAACAATTTCGTCAATTGGAAAGCCAAACTCTTTTGCCTGTCCGGGTTCCAAAGGTAAAGAATCGCTGAAAGAATAATTGTTGACAGGATAAAATTTATGCTCCATGGAAACTTCCCCTGCGTCTCCTATGAATTCAACATTCATTGTAGCAATCTTAATTGTACGCATGCCATTATTTTGGATTATACCAAAAATTGCTGTTCCGAGCTTGCCTTTCGAAATTCCTATGTCTATCCTGACATCCTGAAGTTCAACTTTGCTGAGTTCATTTTGTAATTCTTCACGTTTCATTTGCTGAAAATACAAGCCGAGTATTACTATAATAATAATTGCAACTCCCAGAATTACAAAGGGTTTGTGTCGCTTGTAAAACATGGCTGTATGCTCCTGTTTAGTATTTCAGTGGCTGAACTTTGACTCATAACTATAGAGAATATATCCGGTCAATGTCCAACTTTTTGAACTGTTTTAAAAAAGTTGAATGTCGAGTAGACGGATTTCTCCCGCTGAGATAGTCATTCGGAGCAGATGACGCT
>DTUH01000137.1:7806-12460 GCA_012964265.1 Candidatus Lambdaproteobacteria bacterium | reverse complement strand
CCAAAAGAGAGCAGGTAGAACTTGATGACGATGATTTCCTAAATTTGTACTGGTTAACTCAAGGTAATGGACCCATTGTAATAATAGTTCACGGTTTGGAAGGTGATTCCTCCTCTAATAATGTCAAAGCCATGTTTGACGTTGTCAGGAAAAATGGATGGAATGGGGTCCTTTTGTTAAACCGAAACTGTGGTGGGTTTTCAAACAGGCTTCAGCGAACTTATCATGCTGGTGAAACAGGCGACCTGGACTTTGTCGTCAATTTAGTTAAAAAACGATTCCCTGACGTACCACTGATGCTTTACGGATACTCACTTGGCGGGAACACCATGTTAAAGTGGCTTGGAGAAAAAGGGGATCATGCCGGTATCAGTGCAGCTGCAGCGGTATCTATACCTTTCGACCTGGCTTCTTCAACTGCCATTTTGGATAAAGGATTTTCAAAGATTTACCAGAAACATTTTGTCGATCTGATGCGAGAAGCGGCAAAACGTAAATTTCGTGATCTCGCACCTTTATTTAATCCGGGTGATTTGAATAAAATAAAAACTTTACGGGAGTTTGACGAAAAGGTTACTGCACCTTTACATGGTTTCGTGAATGCTGATCAATATTATTCTGAATCGTCCTGCAAACAATTCCTCAAAAATATCTGTGTTCCAACTCTCATTATGAACTCACTTGACGACCCTTTTCTGGAAAGAAATACTTTCCCCGGTCCAAAAGAAGTCTCGGACATGGTAGAACTCGAGTTCCTCCAAAATGGCGGTCATGCTGCATTCATCACGGGGAGTATTTGGAAATATTTTAGTTGGATAGAAACACGAATTCCAGAATTTTTTAAAAAACAAATGGAAATTTGAATTTAATAGAAAATATTGTGAAGCTAAAACCATCCATCAGCATTTCATTCCAACTTTGTTTGTCATCCCGGACTTGATCCGGGATCCAGGGAAACTTATTGTCCTCTACTCTACCCATAATTCTTCCGTGGGACCATATTCACGATCAGCTTGATTTGCATAGATCATTTTTCAGAAAGTCCAATTTATCTTGTTTGCTGTGCAGAGGAAATGTTATATTCATATTTGAATATAAAGTCATGAAGCATTTCTGATCTTTTTCATTTAACGTTATTCCCACAAAAACGTCATGAAAAGTTTTGTTTTCGGGAAGCTTAAAAAGCATAAAGAACGTTTCCCTTCCCTCCTCCAAGATATATACAATTTATGACCTGGCTGTTTTTAGAAAAGAGACCCAAATTCCAAATTATATTTCAGCAAGACATAAACGTATAATTGATAAAAAAACGAAAGAAATTTTACAAAACGTGGACGGAATAATTGCTATCAGTTCAACAACAAAAAATGACATTCTGCAATTTTATGACTTTCCGGAAAATAAGATACGTGTAATTCCGCTTGCTCAAAATCAAATACTGGATTCCTCTAAAAAGGAAATAGATTTAAAATCTCATAAGCTGGAAAAAAACGGCTACTTGTTATTCGTCGGACAGATTTCAATCCGGAAAAATATTCTTAATCTGCTAAAAGCATTTTCTTTGTCCGGACTTCATAATGATTTGAAACTGGTACTGGCCGGCATGGAAGGCAGGGGGATCGAAAAAATAAAAGAGGCTGTCCTGGAATCAGGATTACAGGAACAGGTTGAACTCCTGAATTATATTCCTGATGAAACATTGCCGTCATTATATGAAAATTCCTCAGGCTTCGTTTTTCCCACTTATTATGAAGGTTTTGGGATTCCAATTTTGGAGGCAATGATAAACAGGACGCCCGTAATGATTGGAAATATCGGTGCGGCTCCTGAAACCGCCGGGGGCTTTGGAACTGAAGTGTCTCCATTTTCTGTGAATGAAAAAAGTGAGGGCTTAAAACAACTTTTGGAAACTCCAAAAGAACAAATTGAAAGTGCTTTTAATTATGCAAGTAAATTTAATTGGCAAAATAACGCAACGGAGACCCAAAAATTTTACGAGAAAACCCTGAACAGGGCTGAATGAAAAAATTGCAAATCTGGGAAAAAACACCTCAAGAATTTTTCAAACCTGTCCAAAAGACACGACTAAGAGATAGATGTCCAGGTTAAGTCGATTCCGGCTGTGGTTCCTGCTAATTCTAATCCTGTCGGCGATTGGCTGGATTAGCCTGGATTCTGTTTCGAAGGAAGACTCCGCATGGAAAAACTGGAGCCCGGCTGGAAAATCCGCAAATTTCAAAATTCAGAAGCGGCCAAAAAGTCAACCGCAGTCCGGTGCAAAAACGTCACTGCTGATTGCGGCGACTTCAGATTTGCACGGGACACTGACTTCGACCCGCCTGCTTCCCCGAAAACGATCCAGAGGTTTGCTGCACCTGGCTGATCAGTTGAAAAAGTTGCGGGGAAAACATCCGGAACTGATTTTGCTGGATGCCGGAGACACAATTCAGGGTGATCCCTCCAGTTTCTATTTCAGTCATGTTGCTCCTGAAACTGCGAAACCACTGCCTGTGATTGAATTGATGAACTGGTTAAAATATGATGCCCTCACTCTGGGGAATCATGATTTTGAACCGCCGACATTAATTTTAAAACAGAACATTGCACAATCAAACTTTAGCTGGCTTGCCGCAAATGTAAGCTTTCGTAAAGCAAAACAGCCGCTTTTTCCGCCATATATAGTAATTGAACGCGACGGGGTTCGTGTCGGGATTCTGGGTTTGACCACACCCGGAGTTCCGCTCTGGATAGATCCGGAACAAAGAAAAGGGCTTAACTTTGAGGAAATGCTCAAAACTGCAAAAATATGGGTTTCGGTTTTGCGTGAGCAGGAGAAAGTGGATTTTTTGATCGGATTGTTTCATAGCGGCAACAACACGCTTTATGATCAGGATGTCGCCTCAACCAGGGAACTGCCGCACCCAAATGCAGCCGGAATGATAGCCGATTATTTTCCGGAATTCGACCTGATTATTTCCGGACACGCACACAGGATAAGTCCGAAACGACTTACTGAAAAACTCAAAGGACACCAGACTCCCCTTGTTTCTCCCGGAACCGCTGCTGAAGGATTGAGTACAATTCTGGTTAATTTTGCAGAAAAATCCGGAAAATGGGAAATCACAAAAACGGTTTATGATTTTATAAACGCGGAGAGCGTTCCGGATCCGAAATTGCTGCTGAAACTTGCCCCGCGTTTGCTGAAAGTGGAAAAATATTTGGCGAAACCGACAACAGTATTTTTCAAGCGCTTTCCGGACAAAACAGAACTTCTGGATTGCGGAATCGGTTTGTCTTATTCAGCGGTAAAACAAATTGAATCCGAAACTTTTTCATTGTTGCCGTGGTGGTTGTTTTGGGAAAAACTGCCTGAAAGTGATTTAGGACAAACTCTGCGCAGGGAACACTTTTTTCGCTGGCTGCCCTATGACAACCGTTTGGTGCTGGCGCGGCTGTTTGGCCGGCAGATCGAAATACTGCTGGAATCATATCGGCGTAAACAACTTGGCTGGTATGCCCGCAGCAGTACAATTCTTGCTCCGGGTGGTTTTGTCGCAGTTATTGACAATTCCAGCCGTGAATCACGGCTCTATTTAACAAATCTGGCGGGACAAGCTTTAGATTCGGAAAAAATGTATCCGGTCTGGCTGACGAATTTTCATTGGAACGGCGGCGGCGGTTTGGCTGCAAAGGCCCTGCTGCATTCATCACAATTATTGCGGAAAGAGCCTCTACATCTCAGGGAGTTGATATTTCAGGAACTTCGGAAAAAATCCTTTAAGCTGCCGGAAAAGTGCAAAACCTTCCTTAATATCCGTTCATGATATACTGCGAAAATTTCTGTGGCTGGACTGCAGGCTGAAAGTATATTATCATTTTCGCAGTATTTTGATTTTCAACTTGAGAAGGAAATGTCTGCCGGCGAAGAAGAGCTCAGTCGGTTGTTTTGCCAAAGGTGGGTAGATTTACACGTGACGGCAGATGGTTGATGTAGCATCCCGCAGGTGCACCGCGGTACTTCGTCTCTTTGCATCTTCTGCGGCCCTGATTAAATTTTCGGCTGAGACGGTAGTTGGTTATGCCAATCACACCGTTTAGTTTTTCGCTCAAAATAATCTGGTGTTTCCGGTTACAGGCGCTGACTGTCCAGTAATCCGTGTAACGTCGGCATTCGCTGACCTCCGGAAGTTTTTCATATACATAAATTTTCTGGCCGGAACACCCTGTCAGTATAATCATTCCCAACACTAAAACTTTTGCCAAATATTTCAATGTTTTGAAAGTTATTTGAAATTTTCTTTTCCGCAACATCATTCTTGTCGGCATATTCCTTTTTATAACAGATTCAGACATGAGAGCAGACAATCTAAATATCATTTTACACAACATGGCACGTAATCCGGCGGACTGGAGACTTGATGATTTTCACGCACTTCACAAGAGCGGAGTGAAGATTTGGATTGGAAACGGTGTATTTGGCTATCATATCGAAAAACCCGAATACCAGGAACTTGGTTTGATTGAAAGATTTAAACTGCATCAACAAATAAAACTTCTGCTTGAAAACAAAAAAAATGAGACTTGAAATTGCCGACTTCTTAAATACCTGGTGCCGTCTTAAAAAGTCCTGAAACCGTGTCATTTCGTGCGAAGC
>DTUH01000137.1:0-7706 GCA_012964265.1 Candidatus Lambdaproteobacteria bacterium | reverse complement strand
TTCATTAAGTTTTTTTCGTGACAATCATACCTGATATTTAGCCTGTCTGAAAACTGAAAAAATGCTCATTTTTTTGCGGCACACCTGAACCCGACGTTGTTATACGTACTTGTAGGCAGGGCATCGCGTCTCATGGCGGAACGCAAATATTCCGCGGGGTCGCTCCACGATCCTCCACGAAGTACACGATACTTGCCGATTTCCGGACCTTGCGGATTTGTGCTGTTGATATTTGAATAGAGTCCAAACCAGTCATAGACCCACTCCCAGGCATTTCCGTTAATGTCAAAAATTTCATTTGGATTACTCATTTTTTGTGCGGTTGTGTGAATTTTCCCGCCTGAGTTTTCACGAAACCAGCCGTAATCCGCCAAAAATTCAGTGCCGCCTTCAAACGGGTATGCGGTTTCAATTCCTCCCCGAGCAGCCATTTCCCACTCCGCTTCCGATACCAGCCGTTTTCCAACATAGTTGCAGTAATGCCGTGCGGCATACCATGAAACATGAATTACCGGTTTCAATTCACTCCCCATTTCCGGCACAAGATCATCCGACCAGTTCTGCAGATAATTGCCGTCATGAAATTTGCGGGGAAAGGTGCTTTTGCGCAGAAAAGGATGTTGCGCGACGGCAAGTAAAAATTGATAATTTGTCACTTCGCATTTGTCTATCCAAAACTCATCCAGCTTCACTTCACGGACAGGATGCTCGGAAGGAAGACCCTCCGCACTTCCCATTTTGAAATTTCCGGACTCAATCAGAATCATTCCGGGCTTTGCTGTTTTTGTATCTCCCTGATCAACGAATCCGCAAAGTGTTTCTAAATCCTTTGTTTTGATAATAGTCGCAATTTGTTCTTCCGGAAACAGTTTCTTGTCCAGATTTTTCAGGATGCGGATATATGTTTTTATGATTTCTTCATCAAACTTCGTCATTCGTTTGATCATTTTTCTTTCATCACGTCCGCATCTATACTCGTCTTTCAGACAATTCAATTTTTGTCTGATCCAAACCCGTACAGCATCCCTTGCCCTTTGCCTTTCGATTTCATACAACAAAGTCGGTTCAGCATTCAGATAAATTTTTTCAAAGAGAAAAGTTTGAACAATACTCTTTTTTGCGAGTTCAACCAATGAATCGTAGTCTTGACAAAACTTTTTCTGCTCGTTCGGAACGGCAACTCCATAGGTACGGTTCAGGGAACAAGCCCGTGTTTCAACCTTGCGGTTGATGCCCAGTTTTTCTGAAAACACACGAAAGCGTAATTCGGAAATTGTGTGCAGAAGTGGATAGCGCTCGCCTTTTGTGGTGAATCCAATGAAATCTGAAATCGCCGATTCCTGAAATTCCTGGGCCAGTTTTTGAAATTTATCGGCGGCTGCCGAAATAAGATGGACACTTGAAAAAAAGGCCAGCGCCAAAAAAAAGCTCCTGTAGTTGAGCCGGTTTTTAAATGATATTTTCAATATCTTTTTATGTATATGACTGTCTGCTTAAAAATAACTGGTAGCTCGGCTGAAACAAAGTAAAATGTGGGTTTGGCCGTTAAGCTTCTCAAGGTACTTAGAGAAAAGCAATCGATATTCCATCTCTTACAGGAATCCGAATTGGTATTCAATTTTATGGTTTTTTTCAAGCAAAGCTAAATTCATGTTTTCTTTAAATTATCGTAAATCCGGCTGGCTCAACCGATATTTATTTTTCAGGGCCTCAACTCCATTTGAGCTCACTGAGCCTTATCTTGAGTTTTCAGAGGGAGATTTTGGAGCAGAAAATTTTGATGACTGTCTTTACGCCGAGGTCAAAGAAAATGGGATTCTATTCGGATGTCCTGTCATATCAACTCCTTTACAGAATTTAGCAAAAAAATTGAATTTTCCGGAACAGCAGGGTGGAACTATTTTGCTTTATCTGGAAACACTTTTCTCAGTTGCCTTAATCGAAAACCAAAGCCTGACCTCAAACAGCCCAGACGAGGACTCATTTTCGTATCAAACGCGCCTGCTGAAAATCATTCTGCTTGCTTTAAAGTATTATTTACCGGGCAGTTTTTACCGTATTCGGCAGGATGCTGCGCTTCAGGAATTGCTGGCTAAAAACGAAACATTGAACGGTGCATTGAAAAAATTGGAGCGTGTGCTGCTGGATTCAGTTACATTGCAGGGTTATTCATCACTGGGCAACCGTCAAAATAATTTTGCTTTTTCAAAACTATATTTCTTCCTGCTGTGGGCAAGGGAAAATGCGGACAATGAAACTTCAGCTCCGGCATCTTTTCATGAAATGGATATGCAGCTCCGGGAAGAAATGATCGTCATTTTTACCGCGTTGATCTGGGCCGATGATTATGTGGACAGCACCGAACGACAGGTTCTTGAAAAATACATATTTCAAACCGGACTAGATGAGGCAAAACAGAAAGAGCTCGCCCTGAGGATTAACGAACCTGTTAAAATAGAGGATCTTCATAGCTCCTTTACCTCTTTTATCATCGCAGGCTATTTGGTGGAACAGCTGATTTTGCTTTCACTGATCGATAATCAGGAGGCCTGGCAGGAACGTGAACTGATTGAAAAAATTTCCCGGCAGTTGGGACTCTCGTCTGAAAAACTGGAACAGTTATATTGCTCTGTTGCAGAATTTTTTTCTGTTCATAATGAGCGCCTTGAATTTTTGAAAAACAATGCCGCAGTAAAACAGTTTCAGGATTATATGAATGACAAGGTTGTGAAGTTGGTCAAAAAAAATGTGGCCAATATTATGAACGAAATCAAGGAGACCAAGGAACTTTCCGAGCTGCTGGTTAAAGCAACCACTCAACCGTTGACCGCACGTGAAAAACAAAAGGTGCAGGAACAGTTATTGGATATTGCGCGTTCAATTCCGGCGCTGGCTATTTTTGCACTTCCGGGAGGCGGCATACTTTTGCCTGTGCTGATTAAAGTTCTGCCTTTCAACATACTGCCAAGTTCATTTCAGGAAGCACCTGTTTCCTCTCAATAAATAACTCAATGACTAGCCGTTTTTGGTTTCTTGGATACAATTTATTTGTTCTTCCCCTGCTGTTTGTAATTGTTAAATTCTCTGCGTTCTTTAATTTAAATATCAGGGAAAGCCTCGAAAAACGTGAAGGCTTATGGAACCGTCTGGCTGAGGCTGTTTCAAAACGGGACTGGCAAAAACCATTACTCTGGCTTCATGTAGCCAGCGCCGGAGAATTGCTGCAGGCGCAACCGGTAATCGCACGCTGCGTTTCAGCAGGTGCGGAATGTGTGCTGACATACAGTTCAATAAACGCTTGCCGCTGGCTTGAGCGTCCACGGCAAGCCAAAATTCCGGGACTGCTCGCAACAGAATTTTTACCGCCCGACACAATCTGGAACGCGCGGCGCCTGCTTGGTTTGCTGCAGCCATCGCGTTTGGTCTGGGTCAGTTATGATTTGTGGCCAAATTTAATTTGGGAATCGTATAAACAAAAAATTCCGCAATCATTAATTTCTGGAATTGTCCATGCTGATTCCGGAAGGACGAACAACTTTGCTGGACGCTCTTTTTATCATTCAATTTACGAATGTCTGGAGCATATTTTAACCGTTTCGGAAGCAGACCGTCAACGGGTGCTGTCAGCAATTCCGGAGCATCCACAAGTTGAGGTGATGGGAGATACGCGCTGTGACAGTGTTTTGGAGCGCCGGGATCATTTGGAAATTCCGGAACTGCCTCCGGCCGCAAAAGAAGGTTTTGTTTTTGTTGCAGGCAGTGTCTGGCCTCCGGACGAAGCATGTATCTTTCCTGGACTGAAAGAAGCTCTGACTGAGTTTCCGGAATTGTTCCTGATTCTGGCGCCGCATGAACCAACCGAAAAACATTTGAAAAATGCGGAAACATTTTTTGCCGGAATACCAATGCTGCGCTGTTCAAGAATTTCTGAAGCATCTGAAGAAGTTCGAATCCTGCTGATAGATTCGGTTGGAATCCTGGCAGGACTTTATCATTCTGCAAAAATGACCTACGTGGGAGGAGCGTTTACAACCGGTGTGCATAACATTCTTGAGCCCGCTGCCATGGGAGCCGCTGTTGCATTTGGTCCAAAACACAGCAATTCAACCGAGGCCCTGCAGATGATTGAGCAAAAAATTGCCTTCTGTGTGAACAGTTCCGCGGAATTCCGCAAATTGCTTTTTGATTTATTGGCAGATCAGGAACGTTGTCTTGAGTTTGGGAAACAAGCTCAAGAATTTGTTGAATCTCAAGCCGGAGCGACAGACCTTTGCGTTCCACTGTTGATGGCCGAGCTGTCTTAATCCGTTTAAGCATTAAGTTCCGCGGGGACAATTATTCAAACGAATCCCACATTTTCCTGCCTAAAACCAACGCGCCGACACTGCTTGCCCCGGCTTCTTTGATGCAGCGTGCTGCTGCGTTCAGAGTGGAACCGGTTGTCATTACGTCATCAAACAACAATATATTTCGATTCCGCACTTCCGGTAAAGCCGAAAACGCGTTGTCCAAATTGATTAGTCTCTCTTCCAAAGGCAGTTCTGTTTGGGGTCGGGTGGCTCGTGTTCGTCTTAACCAGTGCAGATGAATTTCGGGTGAAATATTTCCCAGATTTTTCCGAAAATGATGTGCCAAAAGCAGAGATTGATTGAACCCGCGACTGCGCAGGCGTGTGGAATGAAGGGGAATCGGGACTAAAAAATCATATTTTTCAAGCCATGTGCTGTTTTGGAAACTGAGCGCCAAAAGTCTACCCAGGAGCGGAGATAAGTGTTGCTTTCCAAAAAATTTCAGCTGCAAAATCCAATGTCGAATTGTATCATTGTAGGCAAAACCACTCCGGGATTCATCCAAATCCCAAATGTCTTCCAAACATTCTTCGCAGCGCAAACGATCCGGTTCTGCAGTAAGATTTCCGCACTGCCGGCAATGATAAACCGGATCGGTCCAGGGAAGTCCAATCAGACAATCTGAGCAAAGAAAAGGCGAAGCGGGATCGAGGTATGTTTTACCTCCCAGCACCATTCCGCATTTCCAGCAAAGCGGCGGAAGTAACTGACGCATCCACCACAACCATCGGGGCGGTGGAGATGGATGACTGAGAGATTGAACAAATTCGTTCATTCAAGTTTCAGGGGGTCGTGGGCAGGTATAGTTATTCTTGTTTGCAAATAATTAATTTTGACATTATGAACCGGCAAAAAGTCAAAATGCCACACTTGTTTGTCATTCCACGATCAGGTCGAGGTCAGGCATTTCAGATACATACAAATTCCTTTATTCCCGCTTACACGGGAATGACAACTTTTTACTGCTGCTGCAGCATGAATTGCTGTGTGGATGGATTACTTAGAGTAAGTTAACCATGAAACCGTGAGCCACAACCTCACCTTCATTTTTCAGACGATGTGGAACGTCGGTTCGGAAACGCAGGGTTTCGCCTGTACAGATGGATTGTGTCTCGTCACCAACGATCACACACAAATTTCCTTTGCAGAGAGTCACATTTTCGATACTTCCGTTTCCATGTGCTTCTGAAACTAATTCCGCACCCGGTTCAGCGGTAAACTCATACCACTGCACGGAAGCAACCGTGCTGAGTATACCAAGGATTCTCAGGCGAAATTGACTGTCTTCACTGGTCACTTCCGGAGTCGCATTCTGGCTTAATTTTTCGAAACACTTTGTCCCTTCCTTTACTGCAAGAACATCCTCCAATTGACTTTCCAGTGCCTTGGTAATTCGCCAAATTGTGGCTAAAGTCGGGTTGCTGCGATCCCGTTCAATCTGGGAAAGTATTGATTTTGAAACTCCTGATTTGCTTGCTAACTGCTCAAGGGTTAGATTGTTAAGGAGTCTTAAACGTTGAATTTCCTGACCTACTTTGGGGGGTGCTTCCATGATTGAATTGTTTGCTTGCATGAATTTTGTGATACGTTAAAATTTAAAGATTAGGTGAAATCATGTGTTTTTTTGCTTGCATGATGATCATAAAATGCTATATTCGTTATATCGGATTATTGTTTAATATAATAAACCCGTCCACTATTTGAGTATAAACGAAAAATTAAGCCATTAGCCAGACAAATAAAAGGAGAGTTATGGGAGTAGTTATTGAAATCCCTTCAGCACTGAAGCAATACGTTAATAATCAGGATGAAGTTGAGGTCAAGGGTGGTTCAGTTGAGGAAGCATTTGGTGCTTTATGCTCGGAGTATGCCGAACTGAAATCAAATCTTTTTGATGAAAACGGAAAAATCCGAAGTTTTATCAACGTTTATCTGAACGACGATGACATTCGCTATGCGGACGGTTTGAAAAGTGAAGTTCAGGATGGCGACTCCATTCAGATCGTACCATCAGTAGCTGGCGGCTGCAAAACTGAAAAATAGTTAAATGGGGAAAAATGAGTTTAAATAATGAAGAAATCAATCGCTACAGCCGGCATCTGACTTTACCTGAAGTTGGTATGGCGGGACAGTTGGAACTGAAAGAAGCCCGTGTGCTGATGATTGGAGCAGGCGGACTTGGCTCTCCACTGGGCATGTATTTGGGTGCAGTCGGCGTCGGTAAAATCGGACTTGTTGATTTCGATGTGGTGGATCATACCAATTTACATCGGCAGATCGCACATACGACTTCAGACGAAGGGCGGCCAAAAGTTGAATCGCTGCGCGACACCATTTTGGCGGGGAACCCAAATATTGAAGTTGTAATCCACGACACACGTCTGGAGCGTGAGAATGTGCTCGAATTGTTCAGTCATTATGACATCATCGCAGATGGTTCGGACAATTTTGAGACTCGTTACCTGGTCAACGATGCAGCATATTTTTCAAAAAAGCCGCTCGTTTCCGCTTCCATTTTTCGCTTTCAGGGGCAAATCACTATCTTTTCTCCAGAGACCGGAGGGCCGTGTTACCGTTGTCTTTACTCTGAACCGCCTCCTGCCGCGCTGGTTCCGAGTTGAGCGGTTGCAGGTGTCCTGGGCGTGCTCCCGGGCGTAGTCGGTTTAATTCAGGCCACCGAAGTAATTAAGCTAATTTTGGAAGGCGGAGTGCCGCTGATTGGGCGTTTATTGCTCTACGACGCAATGAAGATGAATTTCAAAGAGGTGCGTGTCCGCAAGGATCCGGAATGCGTCCTCTGCGGAGACAATCCCAGCGTAACGGAGTTGATTGATTACAAAGCCTTTTGCGACGTCCCTCTTCCCGGAGCGGAACTTCCGGAAGATATTGATGAAGCGGCTTATGGGCTTTCTCCGCAGGAATTTAAAGATGCCATGGATCAAGACCCTAACGCGGTTTTGGTTGATGTGCGCGAAACCTTTGAGTGGGATATTTGCCATATTGAAGGCGCTCAACTGCTGCCGTTAAGCAGTTTTGATCCGGTCAAATCCGGATTAGGTCCTGATGATTCCATTTATCTTTATTGTTACAAGGGAAAACGTGGCATGTTGGCGCTCAAAGAACTCAAAAATGCCGGATTCAAGAATCTTAAAAACCTGAACGGCGGGATTGATCTCTGGGCCGAAGAGGTTGATTTTGACATGCCCCAGTACTGACCGGAGGGCGGGCAAACCTGTTCGCCCAATTCCCCAAAAAACATTCGATATTTTACTGAACCAGATGGTGATTCCAGAAAACATTTTAGCAGAATGTCATGCACATGGCGTGGAGGCATATCCTGAAGAAACTTGTGGTTTT
>DTUH01000136.1 GCA_012964265.1 Candidatus Lambdaproteobacteria bacterium | reverse complement strand
TTTTTTTCGCTTCCAAAATTCCGCCAACCCGTCCGAGTGCCGGTTGTAAAATCGAGGCTGCACCGGTTTCCAAAACACGGGCAAATTCGTATTTTGTAGTCAGTCTTTCTCCGGTAGCAATTGGAATACTTGTTTGACGGGCAACCTTAGCCATTTCTTCCGGACGTTCCGGGGGTGTCGGTTCCTCAAACCAAAGCGGATCGTAAGCCTCCAATCGGCGAGCAAGCCGAATCGCTCCGGAGGCAGTGAACTGCCCATGTGTTCCAAAAAGCAAATCTGCTTTTGAACCGACTGCTTCGCGAATCCGCCTGCAAAATAATTCTGAACGTTTCAATGCTTCCAGCGAAGGTTGTCGCGGATCAAAAACCGAATATGCTCCTGCAGGATCGAACTTGATTGCGGTAAAACCTTGTGCCACATATTCCGCCGCTGTTTCTGCGGCAAGCTCAGGATCATTATAAACATGCGATTTATCCTCCGAGAAAACTGCTCCGTCTTTTGGATAGAGGTAGGTGTATGAACGCAATTTTTCGTGGACTTTGCCTCCCAGTAGTTCATAAACCGGTTTGTCAACTGATTTTCCGCAAATGTCCCAAAGCGAGATTTCAAGTCCACTCAAGACTCCCATCAGCGAAACATCCGGACGCAAAGTATAACCCTGACCATAAACATTGCGCCAAAGTGTTTCAATCCGGAATGGATTAATGCCTTCCACATGCCGCTGAAACACATCTTCAATCATTTTCACAATCACATGCGGACTGAAAGTCGCGCAATAAACTTCGCCAACTCCTTCGATGCCATTGTCAGTGATCAGTTTGAGAAAAATGAAATAGCGACCCCCAAAATTAGGCGGCGGATTTCCAACCACAAATGTTTTCAAGTCTTTGATTTTCATGTTTTCCGGAATATAAATGGATACGATTTTCTCTGGATTACTTGTATGTCACTCCAGCCAATTCTCGATTTTCAGACCTTCGACTCGCTCAAATTCTCGTATGTTGTTGCTCACCAAAATCAAATTTTGCGAGAGGGCGATTCCGGCAATAAAGGTATCATACGGACCAATGGAAGTTCCTTTCTTTTTCAATTCTGCCCGAATCAAAGCGGAGGAATCAGCGGCCAAGCGATCCATGCCAATTAAGTGGATTGAGTCTATAAATTTATTCAGTGCAGCTTTATTTTGCCGGACACTGTCGCTGTTCCGTACTCCGTACTCCAGTTCAAAATAGCTGATTATTGAAACGGCAACAGCTGAAATTTTATGGGATTTGAAATGCTCTATAATTTCTGGAGATTGTTTTTTGATAAGATAAATGCAGGTATCCGTGTCCAAAAGGTAGCGCATCAAAATCGCTCACGTTCCGGAGGCATCTTTGGTTGTTCGCGTCCGTTTTCCATAAAATCATCAGAAAATTTAGACAACGCCTCAAAAAAATCATCCCAATTGGATTCAAGCGGTTCCAAAATGACACGCTTTCCGCTTCTCGAGATTTTAACTTCTTTGCCGGGCATCCGATAGGCTTTCGGCAAACGTACGGCTTGCGAGCGGCCATTGTCAAAAAGTTTTGCGGTATCCATAGTTTTCTCCTTAATAAAGTATCTATCAAAAGTATATATCTTATTTTAATAATATCAAGCGAAACTTTTATTTTGTAGTTCAACTCATACCTTCCTCTCCTGTAAAAACCGTGACATTAGTGTCATATTACTTCAAAGATGAATTTTCAAACGGATTTAAAAGTTCTACACCAGTGCCGACAAAATCATCTATATTTCTCGTGGCCAATATTAATCCGGAGGTGAGTGCGGTGGCAGCAATTTGTTTGTCAAGTGCGTTTGCGTGATGAGGAACTCTTAATCTTCCCCAAACTTGAGATTCTGTTTCAGTAAAATCAAGAATGTTTTCTGTATATTCATTTATGATTTTTGTCAGCCATTCCTCCAGTTTTTCTGCCTGTAGTTTGTCACCACGATAGCGAATAAGCTCTACGCCACGTCGAAGTTCTCCTATCGAGATAACACTGATGAACAATTCTTGTCCCTGCAGATTTGCATTTTCGAAGAATTTATTTACGCCTGGATTTGCGTTGTTTTTTTTGCGTTGCTCACTGATAACATTTGTATCAATCAAATACATGATCGGTTTTATCGTTCTGAATGCGCTCAAAATCTGCGTCATTTCCGACATTGGGAATGGAGCCAAGTACCTCCGCAAAGCTTTTTTTTCTGGGCTTCATCAGCACATTTTCCAAAATCGCACGATGTTCTGCCTCCGCACTAATCCCATGTTGGCCTGCCCTCATTTTGAGTGCACTGACAACCCTCTCATCAATATTTCGAACTATTAAATTTGCCAAAATATCTCTCCTTTAGCTTTCCGTTTTATAATCTCAATTGATGATATCATTGCTATCATAAATTGCAATCGTTAAATTTGTTCATTATCATTTCGGACAAAGAGCGGCGTATCCACGGCACCAGGTGAGAAACTTCAAAACTTGTACTCAGCCCGAACTGGAATCTGGATCCCGGATCAAGTCCGGGATGACAAGAAAATATATTGCTTAAGCCCTGCTTATTTGGTGCTTGGTTTTTTCCAGAAAATCCGGATTGATTTCGATTCCCCATCCCGGAGCTTCC
>DTUH01000135.1:521-2668 GCA_012964265.1 Candidatus Lambdaproteobacteria bacterium | reverse complement strand
TGCCCGTAAAGTTCAGTTTGAAGAATTTACTGTTGCTGGAAAAACTGCGACCTCTCAAGTAATCAGCAACAAAACCCTTGAAACGCTGGATGAAGAAGCCAAGTTAAAAAAAGAATTTCAAAATCATGCCTGGTTTGTTGCTTTTGGACCTGCCGAAGATCCCGAAATTTCCGTCCTTGCTCTTGTTGAACACGGTGGTAGCGGATCTAAAGCTGCGGCTCCGGTTGTGCGTAAAATATTGAGTTACTACATCGATAACATTTATAAACCAAAATCTGAACAAGCTTTGCAAAACAGCCTCGAATCAAAAAACCTTAACTTCAGCGACCGTCTGCAATTGGCATTCTACTGAAATATTAAGCTCCAGCTGGCAAATAACAAAAGCTTAAGTGCCTATAAATCCGAAATAATCTGTTTTATTTTCTTTAATAATGTCCCACTTTTTACAACATAAACCTTTGTGTCTGGCATCTTCTTCACCTCGTCGCCAAATGTTATTGAAAAATTACGGCCTCCAGTTTGAATGCCGCTCTCCAAAGATTGATGAAACTCCCCGGAAAAACGAAGCCGCAAAAAACTTTGTAAAACGAATGGCAACTGAAAAAGCCAGGGCGGTGCAGAGAGGATTCTCTGAGCTTCCTGAAAATGTCATCATCCTGGCCGGTGATACAATTGTTTTTTTTGACAATATGATTCTGGGAAAACCGGAAACCGCAGAACATGCCCGGTCCATGCTTAGACAATTGAGCGGCCAGACTCATCAGGTTTATTCCGGTTTTTCGATTTTGGATACAATTTCCGGAGATGAAATAACAGAAGTTGTCTGCACAGAGGTCCGATTTCAAAAACTGCGACATGACCTGCTCGAATGGTACGTTAATTCCGGAGAAACTTTTGGAAAAGCAGGCGCATATTCAATTCAGGGTTTGGGAACAATTTTAGTAGAATCAATCAGTGGATCCTACAACAATGTGGTTGGATTCCCGATTGAATGCATCATTCCACTTTTGACCGCAAACGGTTGGATCTCATTTGCGGAAATAGGAAAGAGGAGCTAAGTACATGAAAAATTTGTTAATCATTTTCATTTTTGTACTCATTATTCCAACGACAGTTTCAGCCATTGAACTTGAAAACCGCATTCCTGCCTCATCCTGGGAGGTAGAAATGCGGTTTCAGCATACACCCGCCTACAGCCGCACTTTTAACGGTTATGGCCAGGAAGCGCCTCTGCAGCAGCTCATGCTCTGGGATCGGGAATGGCGTAATTCTGTAGAGGGCGAACTGCGGCGTGAAGAACAGCGGCTGGAGATCATCATGGCATACGGCTTATCAGAAAAATGGATGATAAAGACAACTGTTCCCCTGGTGCAAAAAAAGCAAACCTCTACGCTAACATTTGAATCTGGAACTGCAAGTCAGCAGAAAGTACTCGACAGTTTAGCATCTGAAACATTAAGCGGTCTTGGTGACATCCGTGTGCAAATTGCGAAGGACATGAGTGCAACAACCACTTGGCACAACCGTGGTGGATTCACATTTCGTTTACCCACAGGCTCCTCCGGAACTCCCCGCGGCATTGCACCCAATACAATCGGTGAAGGTCACGGTTCCGTTGGCGCTTTTATCCACTTCACCTGGTTTCCCCTGACACACGGCATCAGGAATGGTTTTCGTTTAGAAGGTTCAAATGAGTTGGCAGGAAAACGGGAAACGCTTGAAGGAGAAAAAATTTACTTCTCGGCAGGTCACAGTGCTGACATTTTTTACAACTGGAGTATTGAGCGTCAAAATATTTTTGCCGGAACAGAGTTGCATTATTTTCAGCAGGCAGAAAGCAAGCTTCCAGTCGGAAAATCAAATGCCTCTTTTCTCAAAGAAATCAATTTCGAATTCGGTTATGGTAACCTGAGCGAACTTGAGCAAAAACCGTTGTCTGTTCCCTGGCAATTCCGTTTAGGTTACACTCGCCAACATGCCGGACAAAACACCCCAATTGCAAACCGCTGGGAAATAAGTTCGACTTTCTATTTCTGATCTTTCCGGGCGGAATTATTTCAATCAGAACTTCAAAATATAAGCTAAAGACATTCCGTGAATTTGGAAGATTTGAACCATTGTGATATCAAACAGGCACATATTGAACT
>DTUH01000135.1:0-511 GCA_012964265.1 Candidatus Lambdaproteobacteria bacterium | reverse complement strand
CGGCATTCAAACTGGAGGCCGTAATTTTTTAATAACATTTGGACGATTTGAATAAATGTGATATCAAACAGGTGAGTATCGAATTGCTCAAATGTTGTGGTTCAACCAAATGGGTCGAAAAAATGATAACGACTCGACCCTACTCTTCAGCGACACAGTTGTGTGTGCTGGCCGAAAAATTTTGGTTTGATTCAGGCAGGGATGATTATTTGGAAGCATTTGCGGTTCATCCAAAAATCGGTGAAAGCAAAATTCCGGAAAAAGCAAAAAATACGGGAAACTGGACGCAGAAAGAACAAGCAGGAATGATGTCTGCTGACGTGCAGACGAAACTGGAACTGGTGAAGCAAAACCGGAAATATGAGGAAAAATTCGGTTACATTTTTATCGTATGCGCCACGGGAAAAAGCGCATCGGGAATGCTGGAACTGCTCCGGATTCGGCTGGAGAACTCCTCGGAAACAGAACTAAAGATTGCAGCTGGCGAACAAATGAAAATTACAAATTTGCG
>DTUH01000134.1:227-12721 GCA_012964265.1 Candidatus Lambdaproteobacteria bacterium | reverse complement strand
AAACAATCAGAATGTTATTGACGCTTACCTGGGAGCCCATTGATGACAAATGATATCCCGCAAAATAAAACCAAACCTGAATCTTCATTTGGCTATCATGATGGTGAAGTTGAAAGCGTCATTTCAGTAGATGATGTCAACCGGCAGGCTCAGGAACTTGCAGAAACGATCGGCGAGGAAAAAATAGCCGGACTTAGCAGGGGTGAACCTTTTTTGAAAATTGAAGGACTTCACGCCGGATACGGGAAGATGGAAATCCTTCATGACTTCAACCTGCAGGTTGGGAAGGGCCAGTCTCTGTGTATGATTGGTCCAAACGGAGCAGGTAAATCCACGGTACTCCATTCTATCTTTGGATTTACCAACATCTTTTCCGGACAAATTATGACTCGGATTGGCGGATCTGAAACGGCAATCACTAAAATGAGTTCCAACCAGAAATTAAAAGTAGCCGGTATTTCCTATATCCTTCAGGATAATTCAGTTTTTCCAGACATGACAGTGGAAGAAAATCTGATGATGGGTGGCTATCTCAAGGAAAATACTGATGCTGCCAGGCAATCAACTGAGAAGATCTTTGAAAAATATGATCGACTCAAAGCGAGGCGAAACAAACCTGCAAAGGTACTTTCTGGAGGAGAAAGACGTTTGCTTGAAATTTCAAGAGCGCTGGTTATGGAACCCAGTATTCTGCTGGTTGATGAGCCATCAATCGGTCTGGAGCCACGCTTCATTGACATGGTTTTTGAAATTCTAGATGACCTCCAGCATAACGAAGGCAAGACCATTATCATGGTTGAACAGAATGCCAAGAAAGGTCTTGAATTCTGCGATATTGGCTATGTGTTGGTTTCAGGAAACCTCGCCATGGCAGGCAGCGGAGATGAGTTACTGGCAAATCCGGATGTCGGTCGTTTGTTTTTAGGAGGGTAAAAATATCAGTGGACTGCCAGCAACCTTAAAGATAACGTTCGGACGCAGATGCCTCTTCATCAGGTAGAGGGTTTACGTAGGGTTGCTGCGGCACTCCTAATTGTAAATCGTGTGTTCCCACGTAAACCAGCCCTAATAAAAGTACGGCGATAAATATCAGGATCATCTTTTTTTCCTGCGGATCAAAGTTATCAAGCATAATCAGAATTGCTGCAGAAATCTAAGGTCATTGCCGTAAAAGTAGCGGATATCGTCAATGTTGTGTTTTAGCAGTGCAGGCCGCTCAACTCCCATCCCGAATGCAAATCCACTCCATTCTTCCGGGTCATAACCACCGTTTTGCAAGACGACCGGATGCACCATTCCCGCACCGGCGACTTCCAGCCAGCCTGTATTTTTGCAGAGACGACAGCCCTTCTTTTCACAACTGCAGCTCATATCGATTTCAATGCTGGGTTCAGTAAAAGGAAAGTAACTTCCGCGTATTCGTACTTTTCGGTCAGTACCATACATTTTATGCGCGAATTCACTCATCACACCGATCAGGTCGGTGAGCCTGATGTTTTTACCGATTGTCAAACCTTCCACCTGATAAAACTGGTGCTCAGAACGAGGAGTGATTTGTTCGTAGCGGTAGCATTTTCCCGGAAGAATCACACGAATCGGTTCCGGATAATACTCCCGCATTACCCAAATTTGTCCGGGCGAAGTGTGGGTACGTAAAACAACTTCGTCATTGACCCAGAAGGTATCCCACATATCACGCGCAGGATGATATTCCGGAATGTTCAATAACTGGAAATTATATTCGTCAGTTTCCACTTCAGGTGCTTCATAAACCTGAAACCCCATTTCCTGAAAAATTTGATAAATACGGCGCAAAGTCTGAGTAGTCAGGTGCAGGTGACCTGTTGTACACGGCCGTCCCGGAAGAGTTACGTCCAGGTCATCAATTTCCAGTTCTTCATGAAGCTTGGTTTCACGTAAAGTTTTTTGACGCAAATCAAAAGATTGCTGTAATTCATGTTTTACTTCGTTGATCACTTTTCCCATGGCAGGCCGCTCTTCCACAGAAAGAGTTCCGAGTTGTTTGAGAAAAGAGGTGAGGTCACCTTTACGTCCGAGATAACGGTGATACCATTCCGGAAGTTGATCTGTACTGGTTAAAGCCTTAAGTTCGTTTTGCCCTCTTTCGCAGAGCATATTTATTTGTTCAAGCATTTTAAGAAAGTAGATTGTTAATTATGAGTCATGGCCGGAATTCGAACTTTCGGCAGTGCTGAGTGTCTCCTCCATATTTATATCTACGCCACCGCTGCGCAGTCTCGAAAAGGACTCCAGGACATGTTCCAACTCCTTAACTTCTTTAGCGTTTTTAAGTATACGGTGACTGAATTGCTGAAATGAAATTTGATGACTGCTTTGAACTCTGAGAGTTCCATTTACAAATTCCTGCAAATCAAGATGAACCTCGTCAAATTGGTCGCACCAGCGGTTATAACTCAAATATGCCTCTTTGAGAGAAACAATCTCCGCTTCGGAAGAATCAGCTCCTGATTGTGAGTTCGGAGAACCCTTCGAGGTTGTACCTTTGTTAAGCATTTGCAATTCCCTCTCCAGTGTTCGGGCAAGATCCGGTCGACCGAGAGGGTCAGATAATCCGCTTACCGGAAGGGTCATTGCTGGTACAGTAACGGCAGGAATTTGCTGAGACGCGGTTTGAGTTGACGGCTTTATTGTCCTCAGGGATGTACCGGTCTCCAAGTGAGTTATTCGCTGTTGAACAGTATGTATCTGATCAATCATGCGTGTCAACTCTGAGTTAAGCCCACCAATTTCCGCAATTCCCGGAATTTGATTTCCTCCGGTTTTGAGGATTTTCGGCAGAACAGTAATCTGCTGCCTTTTGAGCCATGCAGGCGTACTTAGTCTTGCCTGCCAGTCCGGATATTGACTCAGTTGCTGATCGCAGGCCGCCAGCCAGGTTTGAAAACTGAAAGGTCGATTCGGGATATTGAGCGGTTTTTCAAAGCTAAGCGGACAATCGAGGTCTGCCAACCATTGCAGCCATTCTTCCCACTTCTTCTTCGTTTCCTTTTCCAGCAAGTATTGCAGTAGCCGCTCTTCCAGTGCATCTATGATGCTTGCCATTTCAACTCTTTTTTGTTACAAAATTCAGTGTTTACTGCTTCCGTCAACAGAATAAATAAAGTCCAGAAATGCCCGAACTGCTGTACTTTCTCCAAATGTTTCCTCAATAATCCGCAACGCTTCGTCATTTTTTAGTTCTGAGCGATAATAAATTCTGTGTGCTTCTAGTATTTCGCCTATTGATTCGCGGCTGAAATTCTGGCGTTTTAAGCCAACAATATTAACTCCTTTTACTTCAAAACGGTTTCCATAACCTGTGGCGTATGGCGGTATGTTACGGTCAATCAGGGAAGCCGCGCCTGTGTAAACATAAGAGCCCACACTCAAAAACTGAGCGACTCCATTTTGCCCGCCGAGAGTGACATAGTTGTCCAAAGTAACATGACCGCTCAGGCCGGTGTAATTTGCCAGTATATTGTGGTTGCCTATGTGGCAGTCGTGTGCAACGTGGACATAACCCATCAACAAATTATCATCGCCAATTACTGTTTCTCCGCCACCCCCTGCTGTTCCGCGGTGCACAGAAACGCCCTCACGAAAGGTGTTTTTACTGCCTATTGTTACGAGAGTTTTTTCTTGATTATATTTTAAATCCTGAGGTTCTCCACCAATGTAGGCAGTAGGGTGAAATATGTTTTCTGAGCCAATAGTTGTCTGGCCATCCAGAATCACGTGGGATTTTAGCTGACATCCATCACCAATTTTGACACCCGAACCAATCAGGCAATAAGGTCCTATTTCGACATCAGCACCAATTTCTGCGCCATCTTCTATGATAGCGGTGGGATGAATTTCTTTCATAAGTAGTTAGAATGCTTTGTGGTGTTTCGATTTTGTTGCTGATGCAAATAAAAATTGAGCAGATTCATTGTGTGCTAAATGCAACCCTAAAGTCAAGAAAACACTGCGGAAACAGGAGGACACTTTGTTCTGAAAAAGTTTGACCTGCAAAACATAAAATCGAGGTTCACGAATTGCATTCAACCTGCCACATGATGATACTTTTTAAAAACAATTAACAACTATAGTACTATGCTGAAAAAAATATTCCTTATGCTGACCATGCTCCTCTTTGCAATTCCTGCAAGTGCTGAAACTTTACGCCTCAACAGCGGTGAATCTTTGGAAGGCAAAATCCGGATCATGGATGAAAAAACTTTGTTTCTTGAATCAAATCTGACCGCACAGGAATTAAAAATTGACAGGGTGGATTTGAGTCTCATAGAATTTGACACTTCCGGACGCAGCCTTGCTCGGAGAATTGGCATAGGTTTTCATTATCGGCCAAATGGAAATGAGGAAAACCTTTCTCTTAAAAACTGGCTCAGCGCAGTAGATTCAGCAGAATTGCTGGTTGGTTACAGTTCCGGTGCAGTGAATACTTTTGGTGTCGAATTACGTTATGCCAGGGTTTTCAAGGTTGAGGGTAGCAGCGATCTTTTTTATGGCGCGGGCACAGGAATTATCTCCAAAGAGAGTAAACGCGGAACAGCGTTTAGATTTTTTTCCGGAAGTGAGATTTTCCCCCGAAGCAGTCCGAATTTTGGTATTGCACTGGAATTAGGCGTACTGCGCCAACAGGGAGTCGGCGATGTTACTCAAGGTTTTTACAACGCAATATCAGCACGTTACTACTTCTGATAGCGTGACAACATGAGCAAGAAAAGCTCAACTTCGTCCACTCTCATTTTTGAAGAATCAGATAAGAATGATTCTTTAATGGAACAAATCTTTGACGGCATCAGCGATGTTCCGGACAAAGAGCCTGAATTGGAAATTCCGGTTTCAAAATCTTATCCGAAAAAAAAACAATCCTCAACTTATGACTCGGTTCCCAGACCGGATGAAGAGCTGGACTTACACGGAAAAACCCGTGAAGAAGCGATCATGATGGTGCAGAATTTTGTGATGACATGCCATGCTAATCAATTACGCACAGCATTGATAATCACCGGAAAAGGCCGTAATTCCGGAGACCGCGTACCTGTGCTAAAAAGAGAAGTAAATCTTTGGCTGGAGCGTAACGGAAAACCTTTCCTGCGTGATTTTCATGAAGCTCCACCGCGTTTTGGAGGTGCCGGAGCAATCTGGCTGAATTTCAAATAATTCGTCAATCAGTTAATAACACCGGGGACGGCAAGTGTGAAGCATGGAATTGTCACCTCAAATTCTACACCCTCTGTGGTCGTCATCTGATAAGATCCCTGCATCGTTCCAACCGGCGATTTTAGCTGAGAACCGCTGGTGTATTCATATTCTTCATCCGGTGCCAAAACAGGCTGATCACCCACCACTCCCTCGCCGTGAACCTCATTGATTTCGCCGTTGCTGTCAGTAATGATCCAGTGACGCCTTAAAAGCTGCACAGTTCGTTGACTCAGGTTTTTCAAGCGGATACGATAAGCGAAGACATAGCGCTCTTCTTCCGGCAATGAATGCATTTCCAGGTAAAACGCTTCGGCCTGTACTTGAACTCCTTCGGTAATTGCTTCCTCCATGTCTTCACTCTAAAATTTTACAAAAAAACACGATTCAAATCATCAAATGAGTTATACCGTAATTTTGATAAATGGCAATTAAAAAGCGACATAAAACTGTAAAATCCGGCACGACTTGCCCTTCAAACGAACATCGGATAAAATATCGCTTGCTGAAAAATTCTTCCCATTAATCTAAAGTTGAACCTCATTTTACGTCCGTTTTTTTATGAAATTTGTAGATTCAGTAAAAATTCATGTTCGTTCAGGAAACGGCGGAGCCGGATGTACTGCATTCCGGAGGGAAAAATACGTTCCGCATGGCGGTCCGGATGGAGGGGACGGCGGAAAAGGCGGTGACGTTTTTGCGGTTGGAGACCCTGGCAAAAATACGCTGCTTGATCTTTCATTTCAGCAGCATCAACATGCGGAACACGGAATTAATGGAAGCGGAAGCGATAAGCACGGACGAAACGGCAAGGACCTCTACATTCGTGTTCCGCTGGGAACGGTGTTCAAAGACATTGAAACTGGTGAGATTTTTCTGGAAGTTGTTGAAATAAAAGAATACCTGCTTTTTCCAGGAGGACGCGGTGGACGTGGAAACGCGCGTTTCAAAACTTCAACGAACCGTACCCCGGAATATCACCAGCCCGGCGAACCCGGTCATGAATGCTGGGTGCGGCTGGAACTTAAACTGATGGCTGATGTCGGGTTGGTTGGTTTTCCAAATGCAGGAAAATCGACGCTGATCAGCAGTGTTTCACAGGCACGTCCAAAAATAGCAGATTACCCTTTCACCACGCTTGTTCCGCAACTTGGAGTTGTTAAAATTGCGGATCTTGATCCATTTGTGATTGCAGATATTCCGGGAATTATCGCCGGGGCTCATGACGGAAGAGGACTGGGAGATCGTTTTTTACGTCACATTGAGCGTACTGCAAGCCTGCTGCTGCTGCTGGATGTTTCCGGATTTTCTGAAAATCCTCCAGAAGAAGAATATGCGACTTTGCTTGAAGAACTGGAACTATTTTCACCAAAGTTACTGCAAAAATCCCGGGCAATTGCTCTCACAAAATTGGATAGTGTTTCAGATTATGAAGCATTGGACGCATTTCAGAAGTTTCTTGAAGCTGCCGGAGAAACAGTGTTTCGTGTGTCTTCTGTAAGCAAAGACGGAATTCCGGAATTACTGCATTATCTTGGAGAAGTAGTAAAAAAAGAACGTCTGCTTGAAACTTTGGCACCGGAGACTTCTGATAAATCACAGCTTCCGGCAGACTCAATTTGGGATGATTGATGTTTTAGATAATCCTGTCTTCAGTGAGAAGCAGGTTCTTAGCATACTCGGGAAAAGGAAATTCAGGAATTACAATAACTGAAATAATCAGAACCTGAAACTGTTTTAAATGTTTTCTGAAACTTGTACAGCAACAAGGTGTAAGGTAATTCTTGAAACAGAAAAATTTCTGTGATTTGAGTTGATGTCAGTTTAAAATGCTGCTTGTTGAAAAAATGTTCAGGGCAGCCGATTTTAGCAGACAAAAATTATGCAAGAGTCTTAGACTTGAGTATTTCAGGTCTTGATGTATGCTAAAGTCTGGCTATTACGAATATACTCACAATTTCATTTTTCACTCAGGTTCCGGAAGATACAGGGTTATCTTAAAGAAAAAGAAAAAAGAATGGGAAACATAAAATTCACCAAATATGAGTTTAGGTTTGAAGTAGCAAGTGAGAGGAATAAAATTGCCGGTTACACCTTAATACCACACAATAACCGTGAAGCGGAAGCTCAGCATGTGGCAGAGCATGATGCTCTGCAAGCTATGCAGCGTCATGCACTTAAAGGTGAGACAGAAGAAGTAAACAGACTATTGTTGGAATTTCCTGAATTCAAAAGAGAAGACCTCAAGAAAATGTTAATACGAAGTGTTGCAACCCACGGTAGAACTTTGGAATTGTAAGCAAACCCACCAAGCAAATATACTTATTCTCTGGATTCCTGCTCCCCGTACAAGCCGGGGTCGAGCTTCACCTTAATCCAGATTTTCGCACATTGTTAAGACCCCCATAAAATTCTGTCATTCCCGCAGACGCTGGAATCAAGTGTTCCCCACATGCGTGGGGATGAACCGGTTGATAACTGATTCGTCAACTGGTCTGTTTTGTGTTCCCCACTTGCGTGGGGATGAACCGATTTAATTATTAACCCCATCGTTACCATTTGCGTGTTCCCCACGTTCTTGAGATCCAGCTTATAACCTTACAAATTGGATTATCACTTCCGTGGTAATGACAATTGTATTGATGGTAGCATCACTGAATTCCTGTTCTCCGACCAGATCGAGCGCACGCTTTGATGGAATGACGGTGTTTCATGGAAGTAGTACAAAATATTTTTAAACAATTAGTTCTGTATGAATAATCAACAATCACTCTTTTAGATAATCATCGTAAGCTAATTTTCGGGCAATTGAGCGGTGATTTTCTGCAGCAAGTTTTTTCCAAAGCTGACCGTCGCCTCCCTTTTCATCCATCAGCATCTTGAAATTATTTAACGCCTGCTGATCTTTTCCCTGCCGTGTGAAAATAGTCCCGATTTGGTAACGTGCCCAAAAAACACGTTCGATTATATCCTTGTTCTTTTTGTCTTCATAAAGTGAAATTGCCTTTTGATAACTTGCCAGCGCGGTTTCGTCGTTTTGAGCTTTATTGTGCATATCCGCAGACAGGAAGTGGCTTTTGACAATATATTCAGGTGTGTCCTGGTGATCAAGCGGATGATTATAACTTGAAATCGCTGCTTGAAACGCTTCTCCTGCTTCGACAAAATTTCCTGTTTCTTCCTGCAATTCACCCAAATCAAAATATAGTTCCGGAACTATTTCTGCTAAAAGCGGATTCTTGTTTTGATCATATTTTTGCAGCGCTTGTTTGTAAACAAGTAATGCCATCGGAAAGGATTTTTGCTTCCTGTAAATACGCGCCAGTAATTGCCGAGCTTCTGCGTCATAAGGACTCTCAGGAAACTTTTGCAGAAAGCCGGCAATAGTATTTCGAGCTTCTGTTAAATCTTCATTTTCCAGCAACGTGCCGGCTTTTTCCAGTTGAACCAATTCGCCGATTGTCCCTCCGGAGCGTGTTTCAAGAAAGCGCAAAATATCCAACGCCTCATCATAAAACCCCAGTTTTCGGTGAGCGACCGCAGTTTGAAAAAGGGTTGTGTCAAAACGGAAATTAAACAAATATTTTGCCTGGTAATCACTATAGGCACTAACCAGAGCAAGTGTGTCATCCTGGCGAAAATAGCGGTCAATCAGTCCCTTGAGATTTTCGTCAATATTTTCATGAATCACATTTCTGCGTACATATACATTTTGCGGATACTTCTCCATGAAAGTTTCCAATGTCTTTATTGCCTGGGAATAAAATCCGTAAAGTGTGAGCGTTAAACCCTTGCGGAGCAACGCTTCTTCCGCCTGTGGTGTTTCCGGATAGAGTCTGAGGATTTCATCATATACCTTGATAGCTTCAAGATATTCATCTGTATATGGTCGTTTTGCCTGAATATTCGCAATTCGCAATTTGCCCAGCAAGGCAATCTCTCTGGTGTAACTGCTGATTGCGTTTTTGTATGCTTGAATCGCTTCGTCTTCTTTACCTTCGTCCCGTAGAAAATCACCTAAACGGAGCGCGATCAATTTGGAAAAATCCGCATGAGGATATTTTTGCAGCAGGATTCTGAAAATATCACGCGCGGTTACATAATCAGCATTTTCATAATAAGTCTCACCCATGTGGAATAAAAGTGTCGGGTCATCCTTGGCATATTCCTTATCCGCATTGCGTGCAATGTCAAAAAACTCTCTCGCGGTTATGTAACGTTCAAGCTGGTAATATGCCTGTGCCATTTTATAATGGGTGACTGCGAAAAATTTAGGTTGTGGCGATGAGCGTAAATATTCTTTAAAATCGGTAATGCCGTTTTCCCACTGTCGTCGCTCAATGTTGCTCATGCCCTGCCAAAAATTTGCTTCATTTGCCTGAATTGAATTTGGAAAACGTTCATGCAAAATTTTGTAATAAACAGCAGCTTCATGCTGAAAATTCATTTTTTGATATGCGCGTCCAATGCGGAAATTAGCGTGGGGTAAAAGTGAAGTGGTCGCAAAGTTCTCTCCATTTTCCTGCGCGATTTTATCCGCGTCACGGGTGATGCGAATTGCTGTTTTGTATGCCTCAATCGCCTGGTGATAATTCTCACCAATCCTGCGTTCCAGCATCGTATAGATTGTGTCTCCAATCCGGAAGAGTGCCCTTGCGGCTAAAGGATGGAGCGGATCACCAAACTCTTCTTGAGTGTGGGCCTTTCCAAGTGCATAAGCTTCCTTGAAATGTGTCACGGCCTCATCGTACATTCTGGTACGAAACGCGTTTTCACCACGTTGCAGAATAGGATTAATTTTCGAACTTCTAATCCTGCGTGCTTTTTTCACGGTTTCAAGAGCCGCTAATTCTTCCGGGCTCAATTTTTCCCCTTCCGGAACTGCTCCAGCTATTTTTTTCTTGTATGGCTTTCCGTGTACATCAAGTATCCACTTGAGCGGACTCGACACAAAATGCCGTTCAACACTCACCTCTGTCGCCTTTAGTTTTAATTCAATAAATGTTTGGTTTACTTCAGAAGTGAGTCCCGCGAGTTCTAAACGGGCATCGGCATATTTAAGATTTTCCAGCTTTTTTTGAGGTAATGTATTAGGAAGGCGTATTGTAATCCGTGTTTGCCGGCTGTCTTCCAGTAAAAAAATCCGTGGTGGTTGTTTGTCTTCCGGAACAAAGCTATTTGTTGAAAGAAGAGCAGGTTTGCTGAAACTGAAAGTCAAACGCGTAAAATCAGTATTGCCTGCATCAAATTCCAGAGAAATGAGCTGATATACCGCATCCTCCGGAGGATCAGGCAAAGGCTGAATTTGAAATGCGGGGCGGATTTCTATTTGGACACCATTCTTTTCCGGAAGAGAAGAGACTGAATAACTTAAATCCTTTTTCAGTAATTTGAACTGTGCCCAAATATCACCTTCAATTTCTGAAAAACGGATTCCTGCAAGTTGGAAGTCATTGAAAAGGCGTTCCATCCGGCCGTCCGTAAAAACGGCGCGTGCGTTTTTGAACTTAAGCACCAGAGTTTGGGCGGCAAGGTTTTCGCTGATTTGGTAAACAGGGGGTCTGCTGGTCAGCAGTCGTACACTGAGTTGTTGACCACGCCGGTGCAACTCAACATTTTGAATTAAGAGGGGCTTGGTGATTTCGGTCGTTTGCGCAAGTACACCGACTGCAGTCAAGCAACTGAAGGTCAGCAGAACTAACAAATTCCGGAACAACCTCATACAGGCGAGACCAGGTTCATGTGGAATGGTTCAAGGTTCAAGCTGCAAATCCGGAGATTTTCAACCGTCCGGATTATAGTAGCTTAAACCTGATTTATACTTTATTCATAGAATGATTTGAGTAATTTTGACCGAGTTGGGTGACGCAACTTTCTCAGAGCTTTTGCTTCAATCTGGCGAATACGTTCCCGGGTTACCTCAAAATCCTGTCCCACTTCTTCCAATGTGTGATCTTTCGCGGAGTCAATACCAAACCGGAGACGCAAAACATTTTCTTCACGCTTAGTGAGAGTTTTCAAAGCGTCTCGTGTTTTTTCACCCATGTTTGAAGAAACAGTCGCTTCTCCTGGATCAGTCGCGTGTTCATCTGCAATAAAATCTTTGAGTTGCGAGTCCTCATCGTCACCAATTGGAGTATCAAGAGAGATTGGTTCCTTGGCAATTTTCAGTACCTTACGAACTTTGTAAAGCGGCATGCCAAGATCTTCGGATAATTCATCTGCGGTCGGTTCACGTCCCAGTTCCTGAACCTTTGCTCTTGAAATTCGTGAAAGCTTGTTAATTGTTTCAATCATATGCACAGGAATCCGAATAGTCCGCGCCTGATCCGCAATTGCTCGAGTAATTGACTGGCGTATCCACCAAGTCGCATAAGTTGAAAATTTGTAACCTCGACGGTATTCAAACTTGTCAACTGCCTTCATTAAACCAATATTACCTTCCTGAATTAGATCCAGAAATTGTAATCCGCGATTAGTGTATTTTTTCGCGATACTGATCACTAAACGTAAGTTTGCTTCTACGAGCTGGCTTTTTGCGGACTTGACTTTGCGCTCAACCAGTTTTAGATTTTTGACCTCGACTTCAAAATCATCCAAAGTGAGCGTCGTCCAATCGATCATAGTCGCAATACTTACACGATTCAGTTCTATTTTTTCAAAGAAGCGATTTGCGATGCTGATTCGGCGACCTGATTTTGTGGAAATCTGCTTACCGATTTTTTCTTTCTCTTTTTTGCTCGACGCAGTTCGCAGCTTTGTAAACATCTCATCCATTTCCTCAGTAGACAAGTGCAAACTTTTTAAATTCGAATCCATCTTGCCGAAAGTAAGATCAATTTTTTCCTTGTGATTAAACAACTCATCACACATTAACTCAATTTGGCGGGAGTTAAAATTTATGTTTCGAATTGCATCTTTGTATAAAACCTCGTTTTTCTCCAAACGCTTTACTTCCGGTGGTTTCAGCTTTCGGCTAGCCTGATGATCACGGAGTTTCTGTACCTTTCCATAGTACTTCCAAACCTCATCGAGTTGGCTAATTACCTGTTTGGTAGCTTTGTCTTCGTCTACAATGACATTGTCATCTTCATCCAATCCGGAAACAACATGCCGTGCCTTTATCTTTTGACTTTTGAGAAGTCTTGAAAGATTTTGCAGATAAAGCAAAATTAGATTTGAATCAGAGAAAATTTCTATTAATTCAAGATTTCCACTTTCAATCTTTTTAGCAACTTCTATGCCAGCACGAGTTTGGCCTTCCT